>JALZAJ010000269.1 GCA_030948465.1 Bacteroidota bacterium | reverse complement strand
CTGGAAGAAATAAAAGAACGAACAGTTGATATGTTACGAATAGGAGAGATGCAACCGGAGAGGGATCATAATTTCAAAGGCGAGAAAACCAATACCGGCGAGGCTTTCGGCCGCAAGTGGCGAGATGCAGGCGATGGCGGATGGTTTTCTTTTACATTGGATACAAAAGGAAATACAAACCTGCAATTAGTATGTTCTTACTGGGGCAGCGATAATGGTAACAGGAATTTTGACATTCTTGTTGATGATGTAAAAATTGCTTCGCAGAAGTTAGAATCAGAAAAACCAAATAATTTCTTTGATGTGTATTATGATATTCCTGAAAAATTATTGGAAGGAAAACAACAGGTAACCATTAAATTTCAGGCATTGCCGGGCATGATGGCCGGCGGATTATTCGGATGCAGATTATTGAAAATAAAATGATTTTCACAACAGGCGATTGTATGCATGCGTATAAATTTTTTAAATGATTTATGTATTTGTAAACTTGCGTAAAAAATATGCGGAAGAATAAGGGAAAGCTGATTGCGGGTTTTTTAATCATAATTTTTTTTATAATTGCTTTCGTCACAAAACCCAGCGACAGGACAATTAAGAAAGAAGCTATTAAAATAATTTGGGGGAATTTAATGCCTGCTGAAAATAAATACCCGCAATATTATGAAGAGTTTATGAACTATACTTCTACCGAAGTTTATATTGATGATTGGTTTTTGCTAAAAAGAATCCGGTTTAAAACTAACGATGAGATCAGGCCAATTGGATATGCCGCTTTTGGAAAAGTAATGATCAGAAAATGAATTGTTTTAAAAAATGCATTATACAATTTTCTCAACAATTTTTCCGGTTTTTTTATTTTTTAAAATCAATTTCTTTTCTCCATAATGGGTAGTTTCTTCTTTTATTAAGAAATGATCCTGATCATATTCTGCTAAGAGATTGTTTTTTGTAAATCCTTCTTTTCCACGCCAGATATCAAGTTTTACCGGTTCCCACAATTTACTTTTTGCTGATTTATAAGCTGCGTCTAAAACAGAATTCACAACATAGCCATCATAAAAAGTTTCCTTCGGATTTCTTCCGGATTCTAACGAGTCAAGCATGTCCGTAAACATGTGGTTATAGCCAAGCTCATTTAGTTCGTCACCTACAGGAAAAAGCCAGCCGGAATTGCTTTCCGCTTTCTCAGCAATGTAATCACCGCCTTTACCGGTAGTGAACATTTCAAAACCGGTTCTTAAAAAATTATTTATCCAGATGGTTCCTTCTGTTCCCATTACCTCATCACGCAGATCAAGGCCGCCGCGAAAAGTCCAGCTTACCTCAAATTGACCAATAGCTCCGTTCTCATATTTTATTAAAGCGATAGCATGATCTTCGGCATCAATGGGCTTTACCTGCGTATCGGCCCAGCACATTACTTCCATTGGTTTGATATCTTTGCCAATATAACCTCTCCCGATTTCAACACAATGGCAACCTAAATCTAAAATGCAGCCACCGCCAGCCTGTTCAAGATCCCAAAACCATTCACTGTGCGGACCGGGATGCGTCTCTCTTGATTTTGCCCAAAGTATTCTTCCTAATGCTCCTTCCCTTACACTCTTTTCGGCCTTAATAAATTTTGGAGTATAAACAAGATCTTCAAGATACCCATTGAAAATGTTTGCTTCTTCCGCCGCTATCATCATACGTTTTGCTTCTTCTGCATTTCTTCCCAAAGGCTTCGTGATCATAACAGCTTTCTTATGTTTACAGCAAAGTAATACGGCTTCCTCATGCAGATTATTGGGAAGCGCTATGCACACAACTTCCACCTCTTTTTTGGAAATCGCTTCTTCCATCTGCGTGGTAAAATGGCTGACGTTGTAATCTTCGGAAAATTTTTTTGCAGAAGATTCCTTCCTCGAATAAACAGATATAATTTTATCCTGACTTCTCGCACCCTGGAGTGAATCAGCATAGAAACGGGCAATAAACCCTGAGCCGATCATCGCAATTTTTTTCATAAAAGATTTTTTTTGTATTACCTGGTTTTCATTTTACTTATTAATTCAACCTTGTTTACTGATGTTCAGATAAAATTTTAATGATCAATGTTCAGGAGATCAAATGTATTTTTAAATAATTTTCCGTGCTTATATTCCTGTCGCCGGCCGCTTCCGAAAATTGATATTTTTTTATCTTTCTTTAGTCATTTTTTTTGAAATGTGTATAGATTATATTTTTCTATTTTAAATTGAGGTATAAAATTAAACGATTAGCTATGAGATTATCACTAACTCTTCTCAGATTTTTTTTATCTACTTTTTTTCGTATCGGCCCTTACAGTTGTGGCACAGGAAAAACGATAACAAGTATTGTAATAATTTAAGTCATCATTAAGTAAATTTTTAAAATGTGAAATTGTTTTAACCAAAAATAATAGTTCGTTATGAGAATAAATTTAACTCTTTTAAGTTCGGGTCTTATCAGTCTTGGTTCTATTCAAATTCGTATAGCCTTCACAGTTATAGCCATAAATCCGTTATATATAGTTGATGAATATTACAAAGCATTGCCTCAAAATTTCCACTCTGGCATTTTTTTATCTATCAATGATTTTTTTCACAAAAAGTTTTTAGCATGACATTTTTACTAATTTGCACAAAAATTAAACGATTATCTATGAGACCAAAACTAACCATTATTCGCAGTTGGATATTTGTTTCTTTTCTATTATTTAGCAGCATTTCCTTTGCTCAAAAAAGAGAAGTAAAAGGCAAGGTAACCGACGCTACTACGGGACAGACCCTGGTTGGTTCTACGATTGCTGTTAAAGGTTCAACTCTTGCAACTCAAACTGATGCGTCTGGAAATTTTAAAATTACCGTGCCTGGGCCAAATGCAAGATTGGTAATTTCTTCTGTAGGGTATGATCCACAGGAGATCCCTCTTAATGGTAAAAACGATGTTTCAATAGAATTGAAGGGATCTGCTTCTACTTTAAATGAAGTAGTTGTTACCGCCCTGGGAATTAAAAAAGAGCGGAAGGCTCTGGGATATTCTATTACAGAAGTTAAAGGTGATGAATTAACGCAGGCAAGATCTGTAAATATTGCTAACTCACTCGTTGGCAAAGTGGCGGGCCTTGATATTTCAAGTACAGCTACCGGTCCCGGCGGTTCTACGCGTATAACTATTCGTGGTAATGCTTCAATTACAGGAACGACGCAGCCACTTATTGTTGTGGATGGAATTCCCTTTAATAATGACAATCTCGGCTCGGTTGGAGAATGGGGCGGCCAGGATCAGGGTGACGGAATCTCAAGCCTTAATCCCGATGAAATAGAAACTATAAGCGTTTTAAAAGGCGGTACTGCTGCAGCTTTATATGGATCCCGTGCTTCTTATGGCGCCATTTTAATTACAACAAAGAGTGGCAGTAAATCAGGTAAGGCACCCGTTATTGAAATAGGCAGCAATTTCGTAGCGGAAGACCTTTTATATAAAACAATAAAAGATTACCAGTATGAATATGGAACCGGCGATAAAGGTACTGGCCTTGTAGGAGTAAAACCTACAAGTGCGGATCCCAATTTAAATCAAACGAATAGCTGGGGAGCTAAACTTGATGGTTCATCAGTCATCCAGTATGACGGCGTATCCCGGCCTTATTCAGCAGTTAAGGATAACATGTCCAAGTTTTACAATAC
>JALZAJ010000250.1 GCA_030948465.1 Bacteroidota bacterium | reverse complement strand
AAAAGGAAAAATTCAACTTACCAGGTTGGCAGAAAAAGAGGAGATTGGTGGAAATGGAAGATTGACCCGCTAACGATAGATTGCGTAATGGTGTATGCGCAAAAAGGAAGCGGAAGAAGAAGTAATCTTTATACGGACTATACGTTTGCGGTAAAAGATGGTGACAAGCTGGTAACTTTTACCAAGGCTTATTCCGGATTAACAGACAAGGAATTTGCTCAGGTCGATAATTTTGTAAAAAGAAATTGCATTGAAAAATTTGGCCCGGTTCGTACAGTAAAACCGGAATTGGTTTTTGAAATTGCTTTTGAAGGAATTGCCGCAAGCAATCGACACAAAAGTGGCGTAGCCTTACGTTTCCCGAGGATGAACCGCTGGAGAAAAGATAAAACGGTGGATGAAATAAATACCATGGATGATTTAAAAGCGATGTTGAAAATGTATAAGAAATAATTAGAAATTGAGGTATAAGTTAATCCCCTGCTTAATTAATTCTATCTCGTTTTTTGTAATTTCTCCAATTTTTTTAGAGAGCCTTATTTTTGAGATGGTTCTCACCTGTAATACCAACACCTCCGAATTTTTCTTTAAATTATTTATCTCATTCTTATTAACAACGATACATCCTTTTATATTTTTTATTACGCCGGTTAACGGGCATACAATAACAATCTGCAGGGAAATATTCATTGCCGCCCCGCTTATAATCACTACCGGTCTTTTACCTGATTGTTCGCTACCTTTTACCGGTTCTAAATCGGCATACCATATTTCTCCCTGCTTCATATACCCAAACTTTTCAATTGTTCAGCGTAATCTTCCATGCCCCATTCAGCCATTTCTATCATATCAGGATCATCAGCTATTTTTTTAAAGGATTCGATTAATTCATTTCTAATCTCTTCTTCCAAAAGTTTTTTTAAAGCGATCTCTATAACTTTATTTTTTGAAATTTTTTTCTTCTTAGCATACTCAGCCACTTCTTCCATAACTACATTTGGTAGCGTGCTGGTATAGGTTATTTTTTTATGATGCATAATTATAAAATATAAATAAAAAGTATAAATATAAAATTAAAATTTTTTTTAGAATTTTTAAATTATCAAATCATCTTAATTTAGTTTAGTGATATTGAAAAAAACAAATGGCTATGCCATTATCGAGGAATGGTTGGCTATTAAAGGCTTTTCGCCATTCAAGTTTCAGGAGGAAACCTGGCAACATATCATTGATAAAAAATCCGGTCTGGTAAATGCCCCAACGGGTTGCGGAAAAACATTTTCTGTTTTCCTTGGAGCTATCATAGATTTTATTAATGAGCATCCCAAAAATTATAAGACAAAAACTAAAAACAATCTCCGGGTTTTATGGATCACTCCATTGCGTGCGCTGGCAAAGGATGTTGGCCGTGCGATGGAGGAAGTAATAGATGAATTGGGTATGAATTGGAAAGTCGGAATACGTAATGGCGACACAAGTATAAGTGACCGGCAAAAACAAAAAAGGCAAATGCCTGAGGTGCTTATCATCACTCCTGAAAGCCTTCATCTTTTATTGGCCCAAAAAAATTATCCTGAAGTTTTTAAATCGCTTAAAATTATAGCCGTTGATGAATGGCATGAGTTACTCGGAAGCAAACGTGGTGTGCAGGTGGAACTGGCTATTTCAAGGATAATGCATATTCCGCAAACTACAGACTTCGAATCAAAAGACAATTCGGATAGAGAAATGAAGGAGACTTTTTCTTCCCTTCCTTCGGGGGTTAGGGGGCCTTCAATTTGGGGTATCAGCGCAACCATTGGCAATCTTGTGCAGGCAAAAGAAGTGCTGCTTTCTCCGCTCAGTTTAGAAGAAGATTCTAACATGAAGTCTGAAACCGTTACTGCGCAAATTGATAAGCCTATTAAAATTGAATCGATATTTCCCGACGAGATTGAAAAATTTCCATGGGCCGGGCATTTAGGAATCAAACTGGTTGACAAAGTAATTCCTATAATAATGCAAAGCACTACCACACTTATTTTTATAAATACCCGCGGCATGAGTGAGATGTGGTACCAGGCATTGCTTACCGCCTGCCCCGATCTTTCAGGCGCAATTGCATTGCATCACGGAAGTATCGAACAGGAGCTGAGATTTTGGGTAGAAGAAAACCTGCACACCGGAAAATTGAAAGCTGTTGTCTGCACGGCAAGTCTTGATCTCGGAGTTGATTTTCGTCCAGTCGAGACCGTTATACAGGTTGGTTCGCCCAAGGGCGTTGCAAGGTTTTTGCAAAGAGCCGGAAGAAGTGGACATCGTCCCGGTGAAGTGAGTAAGATATATTTTCTGCCAACACATTCTCTTGAATTAATGGAGGCTGCCGCTCTTAAAGAAGCAACAGAAATCAGGCTGATCGAAAGCCGCGAACCAAGGATATTATGTTTCGATGTACTGATCCAATATCTAAGCACACTCGCTATTTCTGAAGGGTTTCGACCGGAACAAATTTTTAAAGAAATTAAGACTACGTATTGCTATCGCGATATTACAAAAGAGGAATGGCAACAAATAATTCAGTTCATAACTGAAGGAGGTATCGCGCTTCAGCAATATGATGATTATAAGAAAATCGAGGTTATAGATGGCGTTTATAAAATTAATAACCGGAGAATCGCTATGCGGCATCGCATGCATATAGGTACCATTGTGAGCGACCCCATGATGAAAGTAAAATTTATCAGCGGCGGATTTATTGGCGTTATTGAAGAATGGTTCATTGCAAGATTACAACCGGGAGATGTATTTACACTGGCCGGAAGAACCTTGGAATTTGTGATGATAAAAGAGATGACGGCTCTTGTAAGAAAATCAAATTCCAAACGATCTATGATCCCGAGCTGGCAGGGAGGACGAATGCCTTTATCTGCAAACCTTGGATTTATGCTTCGCAAAAAATTTGACGAAGCAGGAATGTTGTTGCATAAAAAAGATAAAGGAAATGCTGATACTGAGATAACGGCGTTGCAACCATTGTTTGAGTTGCAGGAATACTTATCGCACATTCCGAAGCAAAACGAACTTTTAATCGAGCATATAGAAACTAAAGATGGCTTTCATCTTTTTGTGTTTCCATTTGAAGGGCGATTGGTGCATGAGGCCATGGCCGCGATTCTTGCTTATCGCATCAGCCGTATTACGCCGATTACTTTTTCATTTGCCATGAACGATTATGGGTTCGAACTTTTAAGCGATCAACCGATACCGTTAGATGATACCAATGCTTATGAATTGTTTTCTCCGGAAAATTTATTTGCGGATATTCAAAGAAGTGTAAATAGCGTGGAGATGGCGAAACGAAAATTCAGGGATATAGCTGTAATAGGCGGTTTAATATTCCAGGGGTTTCCAGGTGAGCAAAAAAAGGCAAGGCATATTCAATCTTCCGCTTCTCTTCTCTTTAATGTATTTGCAGAATATGAGCCGAATAATTTATTGATAAGGCAAGCGTATAATGAAGTAATGGAACAACAAATGGAAGAAGAACGCCTGAGAAATATGCTGGAACGAATACAGAAGGGTAAGATTATCATCACATTTCCGAACAGGTTTACACCTTTTTGTTTCCCGATAAAAGTGGATAGCATGCGTGAAAATCTTACATCAGAAAAACTGGAGGACAGGGTGAAGAGAATGCAAATGCAATTGGAGAAATAATTTAGTGAACAGCAATAATATGAACTTTTCTTCCCCCGCAGCAAGGGCACATTTTAGGATCGTCCCAATAAGAATAATCAATACAAATGTGTTTTCCCTCTATTGCATATTGATCAGGCAAATCATCTGTGGGAAATTTCTTTCCATCGATAATGACACCGATATGTGTGCAGGAAGGAGCCGTTAATGTAACGATCACATTTTTACAGTGATCTGATGTTTTTGTACATCCCAGGAAGGCTAAAAACATAAATAAAGCAAGTATTGTCTTTTTCATAATTTTTTTACTAATTGACAAGCTTTTATTTTCTTCCGTTGCATGTTTTTCAATGTATTTCTGCGATTACATTTGCATTTAAAAAACTATTGTTCCTACCTCAGAAATTTATTCTTCATAAACAAACCCTTTGGCTTTCTCCTGCCCGGTGCATTTATTGGGAAGAAGAAAAAGCGTTAATCCTTTCTGATCTGCATTTTGGCAAATCAGGGCATTTTAGAAAATCAGGAATTGGCGTACCGCAGAATATTTTTAAAGAAGACCTGCAACGATTGTTTACGCAAATTCAATTTTTCAAACCATCCATACTTCTTATTGCCGGCGATATGTTTCATAGCCATGCCAATAAAGAAATTGATTTCTTTTTGAAATGGAGAAATGATATGCCCGATCTTTCTATTCATCTTATAAAAGGCAATCATGATGTTTTGTCAAATAAATTTTATGAACAGGCAAATATTAAAGTCGCCAAACAAAAACATTCTATCAACACATTTTGTTTTACGCATGATATTACTTC
>JALZAJ010000247.1 GCA_030948465.1 Bacteroidota bacterium | reverse complement strand
TTGGGTTACCTAATATTGCTTTTGCAATTCGTGCAAGAGTTGAAGGCCTTCGTGATTTTGGTTCTTCTCAAAGCCCTTTCAATTCATTTTTATTGATACAGGGATTAGAAACATTATCTCTTCGTGTGCAACGTCATGTTGACAATGCTTTGGCACTCGCCGAATGGCTGGAGCAGCACGATTTAGTTGAGTTTGTAGAATACCCCGGATTGAAGAGTAGTCCTTATCATGCTTTGGCGAAAGAATATCTCCCGAATGGGTTTGGCGGCATTTTAAATTTTGGTGTGAAAGGCGGTAAAGAAAATGCAAGTAAATTTATTGATTCATTAAAATTAATAAGTCATTTGGCAAATGTAGGCGATGCAAAAACATTGGCTATTCATCCCGCTTCCACTACCCATGAGCAACTAAGCGAAGAAGAACAGAAAGCCGCAGGCGTAGCTCCTAACCAGGTTCGAATAAGTGCAGGCATCGAGCATATAGATGATATTAAGGCAGATCTAGAACAGGCATTTAACACAGTCTTTTCTAAAGAACTTGTTGGGTGATTATTGTTGGCTCTATATAACGGAGAATGAATTTAGATAATAAAGTAATAAGGTTCAGTTTACTACTTTACGCTTTTTACTAAGGTTTTTATTTTGTTCTTTTAAAATTCTTGCAACTGTTTTGGAAACCTTGGTAGAATGCCATTAACGTATTAGTTTGAAAGACACTGCCTGCGTCGGCAGTTTATTACCTAATTTTTAAAGAAACAAAATCTTTTTGTTTCAATAAAACACAAAATGAATAATGGCTGAGAGCTTAAAGATTTTCAGGTATAATAGTCCATTTCAGTTAGAATCGGGAATTACGATTTCCGGTTTTCATCTTGGTTATTCAACGTACGGAAATCTTAATGATGCAAAAGATAACGTTGTTTGGATATTTCATGCGCTTACAGCAAATAGCAAAGCCGAAGAGTGGTGGCCCGGCCTGGTAGGTGAAGGAAAATTATTTGATCCAAAAAAATATTTCATTATTTGCGTAAACATGCCCGGCAGTTGTTATGGAAGTACCGGGCCGCTTGATATCAATCCCACAACAAACGAACCTTATTACCATGACTTTCCTTTTTTTACTCCAAGAGATATGGTTCGGGCTTATCAATTTTTAAAAAAATTCCTGGGCATAAAAAAAATAAAAATTGGGATTGGCGGATCAATGGGTGGCCAGCAGTGCATAGAGTGGGCGATTGAGGAGCCGGAACTTTTTGAATACATTTTCCCTCTTGCCACCAATGCATTTCATTCGGCATGGGGAATAGCATTTAATGCTTCGCAAAGAATGAGTATAGAAGCAACGGAATCGTGGAAGGAGAAACGGCCCGGCGCCGGAGTTGAAGGAATGAAAGTTGCCCGGAGTATTGCTCTTATTTCCTACCGTCATTACGAAACATACCATGCCAGCCAGTCAGAAGATTCAAACGGACACCTTGAAAATTTTAAACCTGAATCTTATCAGCGATACCAGGGTGAAAAACTGGCAAAAAGATTTAATGCTTTCAGTTATTATTTTTTAAGCAAAGGAATGGACTCCCACAATGTGGGCCGGGGAAGGGAAAGCGTTGAGAAAGCGCTATCGTTAATAAAGGCAAAAACATTGGTGATAGGTATTACAACTGACATTCTTTTTCCACTGAATGAACAGGAATTTCTTGCAAAAAATATTCCATCTGCCCGATTGATTGCCATTGATTCTTTATATGGGCACGATGGTTTTCTGTTAGAATTTGAAAAAATTCAAAACCTCATAACCAAATTTTTAATTGACCATCCTATACCAGCATCTGAAGTGCAAATTCAATAAATAAATAATGACAACACATAAACAGTTAATCATAGGCTTATTTGGTTTTGGCGTAGTAGGTGAAGGGCTGTATAAAGTACTGAAACAAACGCCATCTTTAAATGCAACGATAAAAAAAGTGTGCATAAAAGATTCCTCCAAAAAGAGGAATGCACCCGCCGAATTGTTTACGACAAATAGAGACGAATTATTAAATGATGAATCCATAAATGTAATTGTGGAGGTGATCAACGAGTCTGAAGCAGCCTTTGAAATAATTTC
>JALZAJ010000221.1 GCA_030948465.1 Bacteroidota bacterium | reverse complement strand
AATGCAAGAGCTATGGTAAGAAATAAAGGCGGCCGTAGCATATTTAATCCCAGCAATAACCTTCCAGGATGAAGGGTAGAAAGCCCATTTGCAAATAAAGAAAAGCTGTCCTTAAAATAAGTGAAGTAAGTGAATATCCAGCGGGTACGTTGTTTTTCAAGAGCCGCGCCGTCATCCACTTTTTCGTCATACACAATAGCATCTTCAGCAAAGGCAATCGTAGGAAGTTTTTTGGCAAGCTGTACCTGCAATTTTTTATCGAATCCTCCCAATTTACTGGTGTACATAATTTCATTATAAAGATCAAGGTCTATTGCTATTCCAAGGCCAAGTATAGCGGATGTTAAACCAAGATCCATTTTAATTTGCCGCTCCAGGAAAGTATGATATATATGACCTACCGAGTCCAGTTTTGCATAAGTAGAGTCAATGTTTTTAGAAAGCATGTGAGTTTGTACCGCACGAAAACCACGCTGAAAATATTCATTAAGTGTTGAAAGATATTTTGGATGCACCAGGTTATCGCTGTCAAAAATAATTAAAGCGTCATGTTTTCTTACAAAGCTTTCCACTGCAAAATGGATAGATTTTATTTTGGCATGAAAAGGAACCGATGGCTTAATGATCTTAATTCTTTCATCCAAATAATTGAGCCCGGAAATGTCGCAATCATCGGCAATAACGTACACCACAAAACGATTATAATTTTGTTTTAAAAAAGAATCTACTAACGGCGGAATTAATTTTACATCCTGGTGAGCCGTAATGATTGCTGCAAAATCAAAGTCTTTAGTTGTCTGCTTCAGGTATCTTTTTTCTAAAAGTTTTTTAGAAGAGGGAAGTATCCAATGGATGATGAATAAGCACACCGGTAACATAAAATATACAGCCAGTATAAAATTTACGGTATAAAATAAAGCCCATAAAATAAAAATTAAAACTTGCATGTTATTAAGTTTTCTGCCAGATAGAAACAAAGCCACAGGTGAAATTATAAGGCAGTACGTCCGCCAATGCGCAATCGACTTTTTGTAAAAACTTTATTTTTTTTGTTGCAAATGAAAAGGGAAAAACGTTTTCAAGAAAGTTTGTCTTGCCAATTTTCTTTATGCTAAAATTATTTTGCTCGGCTAATTTTTTTAATGACTTTATGGTAAAAAACTGGATGTGAGTAAGATCGTCTGCGTCACTTTGTAAAGTAGTTCCTTTGTATCCCAAGACCGTTTTTATTTTTTTTACAACTGCCCACAACCAGTTGTCTTTTTTTTGCATAGCAATAATTGGTTTGGTAACTAAGCTTTCCCGCGGACCTTTTCCATTCGGCACTGTTACGATTAATATTCCGTCATCTTTAAGGCTTTTATTAATATATTTCAATAAGCTGGAAGGCTCATTCAGGTGCTCCAGCACTTCGCTGCAAATCACTGCATCATATTTAGTAGTCGTCTCAGATAACTCCTCTGCGCCTGTTACTGAAAAACGTACATTGGGAAGATTGTTTTTTTCTTTTGCTTTTTCAATGGCTTTTTCGCTGATGTCAATTCCTAAAACATGATGCCCTGCTTTTCCAAGACTGATGGAGATAAGTCCATTTCCGCATCCTACATCTAATACATTACTGCTGGGTGCTACGTTCTCATTCAAAGCATCCATAATAAATTTTAATCTTTTAATATCAGTATAATTTTGATATCCCGATGAATTCAATATTTCCTTTTGCATCATTTTCATTGTGCCAGTTCTTTATAAATTTTAAGGATTTTGCATGCAGCTTTGTTCCAGTTAAATCGCGTGGCATTTATGAGTCCTTTTTCTTTATAGTAATTATAAAGTTCCGAATCATTTTCGAGGTTGTGAATTTGTGCTGCTATTTCAACTGCATTTTTTGGATCGATGAGAATGGCGGCATCTCCGGCTATTTCCGGCAAGGCCGATGTGTTTGACGTGATCACAGGAATTCCACATGCCATCGCTTCTACTACCGGCATACCAAAACTTTCTCTGTGCGAAGGGTATAAAAAAACATTGGCAAGGTTGTATAAATGAGGCACTTCAGTAAAAGAAATATAGGTAAGAATATGAATGGATTTTAATAACGCTGGTTGATTAATTTCTTTTAACAGCCCTTCAATATAACCCCGGGAACAATCGGTAATAACTAACGCAAATTTATTTTTATTATTATCATTTTGATAGTGTGCGTAGGCTTTCAAAACACCTATGGTATTTTTCTTGGGAGCGGTATTTCCAAAATGAAGAATGAATTTATCGGGTAAATGATATTTGTTTTTAAAAGGTAATAAACCGGCGGAGCTTATTCGTTTGAATTGCGGATTGACTGCATTGTAAATTACCCTTATTTTTTCTTCAGGTACCTGTAACTTTTTTGCAATAACTTTTTTTTCAAATTCGGAAACTGTGATGATGACCTTTGCTTTCCTGGCTACTTTTGGAACGATAAATTTTCTATATAGATTGCCAAAATTTTGATAGCTGGATCCTGAAAAATTTACTGATTCCATATAGATCACATCATGAATAGTGATAACAAGCGGGGTGGAAATAAACAGCGGAGCGGTATTAGCGGTGCAATGCAGCAAATCCGGCTTAATTTTTTTAATGACCTGCGGAAGTTTTACCTGTTCCCAGTATGGATATAATTTTGCCGTAATCTTTTTTACCAGAAAGTTTTTGTTTAAAGGAAGACATCGGTCATCTTCGTCATCCTTAGCCAGTATGAAAAACTGATCATCGGTATTTATTTTTTGAAGCTCTTTTATAATTTCCAAAGCGACAATTTCCATTCCATGTTTTTTTTTCCGGAATAGTCTTTGGGCTTCAATCGCAATTTTCATGGTGCTTCTTTGATCAGGGTAAGTTAGAGGAATTTTGCGAAGGCGAAAACCTCTTTTGCTTTAAAATTATTGAAGCTGGCAATTGAAAATATATGCCGGTGGAAGATTACCTAATACAAAAGATGTTTTCACGGTTTGAAATCGGTTTAAAATTTCATGATACTTCTTTTTGTTATACCCATATTGTATATAAAGTGAATGCGGCTTAAGAGCGTGCTTAATTGTGTTGATGATTTTGTTACGGGTTGCTTCATCGATAATAGAAAACGGTAACGATGAAATCACGAAATCCGCTTTTTTAAACCCGGAGATTTGATAAAGATGCTTGTCTAAATTTTCCGCTGAGTCGTTAATTATATAAATGTTAGAATCAGTAAACTTTTGTCTCAACATTTTACAAAAGATTTCATTTACTTCAAATACAATAAGAGTAGTTGAGGGCTTTATTTTTTTTGCAAGCAATTCAGTTATACAACCGGAGCCGGCGCCAAGTTCAATAATAACTTCTGCATTGGAAAAGTTTACTGTCTTCAGCATTCTTTTTACGAGAGTTCCCGAACTAAAAGCGACTGCACCGGTAACCTTTATTTGCTTTAATAATTGAATCCATAAAAAAATGTTCTTCATAAATTGTTTTTTAATATCAGAGTTAGCAAAATGTGTATCCGAAATTGTGGTGGCATAACTTATTGTACAGAATACTTGGATTCCTTAAAATTCCAGACAATTCCTTTAAAAAATGATTTCAAATGATCAAATTTTTTATCGGCAAGGAATTTTATAGTGGCTTTTGGTGTTGAAAAAAGTAAAAAAAATGAAATGAAGCAAGCGAATTGTAAGGAAGATGTATTTCGACGCATATATAGTATCCGGTTTCGTGTATGGTAATAGGTTTTAAGACTGCTCTTTTTCCCCATAGCCATTGATTCTTTGTGAAAAATAAGGCCTTTTGGTTCATAAAGAATTTTATATCCTCCCTTAATCACGCGGGCGCTTAAGTCCATTTCATCATAATAAATAAAAAACTTTTCCGGAAACATGCCCACTTTTTGAATTATTTCTTTTTTAATCATCATTGCACAGCCATGTGCCGAAAAAGTAAACGAACTTTTATCATGTTGTCCCTTATCTATCTCGCGGTTACCTACGGAGGTATTTCTTCCCGTAAGATTATTAATGGGGTTGAAGCCGGCGTATTGTATCACATCCGGATTGTGATAAAATCTTATTTTGGGGCAGGTTACACCAATGGCTGCATCCTGAAAAAACGGGTCAATTAAGGCTTCTAATAAACCAGGAGTTACAACCGTATCATTATTTACAATAAAAAGAAAATCTCCTTTTGCCTGCCGCATTCCCCAATTATTGCCGGCTCCCCAGCCAAGATTTTTTTCGCTTCTAAGAACTGTAGTGTTTGGATAATTATTAGAATTGATCCTTTCTGTCGGATCTATATCTGAATTCATGTCGCAGACAAGAATCTCAAAATTTTTCCAGGTAAGTTCTTTGGCGCTTTCGAGAAACTCGCATGTAACCTCAGTATTATTCCAGTTAAGTGTTATTATAGAAACAAGCGGGTAATGCTCACTTAGGTGATTGTCCAGGTACATTGATAATTTTAGTTAAAGAACGAAGATACTATACATTTGTTTTTTGGAACAAAGCAGTTGGTGTGCTCAACAAAATTCGAAAGTCGGAGATAAAACCATGGTTGCGTGCATAATCTATATCAAGACTTAGCCTTTCTTCTGCACTCATATCCTCTCTGCCTCTTTTTGTAACTTGCCAAAGACCTGTAATTCCTGCCGGAGCAAGAAACCTTTCCGCTCCTTCATTAGTAGTAAGCGTTGAAGCTTCATAAAGAGGCAACGGTCTGTTGCCGACTATAGACATTTCGCCTTTTAGAACATTGATGAGTTGGGGAAGCTCATCGAGGCTGGTGTTTCTTAAAAATGCTCCCACCCTGGTTATCCGGGGATCATTTTTTATTTTAAAGAAACTGGCAGAATTAGTTTCACTGCCGTATAAGTTGAATTCTGAGAGTTCTCCGACCCTATTTTCCGCGTCAGCAACCATCGTTCTGAATTTAAAGAAATTGAAAACTTTAAATCCTCTTCCGGCTCTTTTTGATGTATAAATTGCTGGTCCCTTTGACTCTAATTTAATTGCTATAATAATAAATATAAACACAGGAATAAGAAGAGCTAATAAAAAAGTCGCGAGCAGTATATCAAAAATTCTCTTTAAATAACTTATTTTATTTATTTCAGTTGCCTTAGTAGCGCCATTGGAAAACACTTTCTTTTGATATGCATGTGATTTAACCTTCTTAAGAAATGATGCTTTTTTGTACAGTTCATTGCAATAGTCACTAACATTTACAATATCATCTGCCACCCCAATCGCTTTTAATTGTGTTAGTTGCTTTTTATTTAATGCTGTTTCATTGTAGATAATTGGTATAACCGAGCTCCAGGCATGAGAATGTAAAAATTCGTTGAATTTTATTAATTGATCGTAGTTGAAAGGAATGTCAATTATAATAACATCGGGAAGATTATCACCGATAGATTTCAAACGAAGAAGATGTTCCCGCGCTAAGAATAAACTAACCGTATTGTGTCTTCTATCAAAAAAAGACAGACATTTAGAAGTTCTATTTGCCGCCCTGCCTATATACAAAAATCCCTTTTCAGAGGAATTTAAATGCGTGGCAGGTAATTCAGCATTATGCTGAACGACATCGGATGGTGATAAAAATGTAGTTCCAGTAATCATTTTACGAGTGCGTTTTTGAAGTAAAAAAATAATTATTGGAAGTTCATGGTATTAAGGATTAAATTTTATGGTTTAATTAAGATTAAATAGGTTTCTTTTTTTATATAAAATCTGCAATTGGCTTGTGTTCTTCATTGTTTCATCAATAGTTTTTGAAAGTTCCAAAGGATTGAAAGGTTTTGTAAAAAATGCATATACATTACTTTCAAAACAGAGGACCTTTAATTCTTCACTTTTGCTATTTGACAAAACAATAACAGGAATAGCTTGCAAAAGACTGCTTGATCCCAAATGATATAACAATTCTATATTTTCATCTTCAGAATTTTCAACGCTGAGTATGATGCAATCAATTTGACTTCCTGCCGCAATATGCGCCATTGCCTGGTAGTTATTTTGAACTGATACTACCGTGTATTTATTTTTAAGCAATGTTTCAATGAGAAAGCAGATTGAACTGTTTTTTTCTATACACACAACATGTTTTTTCATTGCTCAAAAAATTACCTATAACGACAGAAATAACAAACTGATTTTTCATAGACTAAAAATCCATGGTAATGGTAGATTTGTCATAAGAGTTTTTTGATTCGCGTAATTCAATTAGTCCACATAGAAGATAAAGGAAGAAAAAATAACATGAAGGGGGAATCAGTTATTTATACGGAAAGGTTGTATCAGAGGATTTGAAAACTGAAAATCAAAAGTAATGTGGATTTCCTATAAAAACAAATGTAAATACTTTTTTGATTAAATAATACTAATGTGAATAATATTTAATTCCCTTGTTTAGCTGACTCCGTTTCATCAGCTTTTCGCCCTGCCTTATCCCATAAAACTGTTTGTTCATTTTTAATAAATCTTAAAAATCCCTTGTATAAAGAGATGTTCATAAACAGAAAATAATAGGGGATATAAAATACTTTCGACTTAATATTTTTTTGGGCGAAGGCCCAGCCTATAAAGGCCCCAAGATAAAATATGATTTGCATTATACCCAGGAAGTAATAAATAGTTGCAGGGGCATAGTAGCATAAAATAATGTTCAGAATAAAAATTACCGGTAACAAAAGGGGGCAAATTGTCCAGCGTAACACCCGATGAGATATGTATTGAAAAGAAAGTTTCCCGTATTTAAAAATATTTAAGAGGTCTCTTAATAAATAAATGGATTGAAAGCCTCCGGCGCTTATTCTAATTTTCCTTTTTTGCTCATCCCTGATATTTAGGGAGGGTGTTTCCATAGCAAAAGCTGCAGGCTCGTACATAACGGTATATCCCATTTTACAAATGTTCATTGAAATCATAAAGTCGTCCAACAATATATTTGCATCCATAGGCTTGTACAAGGCGGTACGCATGGAAAATAACTCTCCTGCGGCGCCTACCACTGTATAAAAGCGGGCATCAAGCTTTTTCAGAAGAGATTCGTATTTCCAATATAGGCCCTCTCCCGATCCAACCGCGCTATTTTTCTTAGAAGTATTGATCACCTTTTTTTCGCCGGCAACAGCCCCCGTTTTTTCATCCTTATAATGTTTCACTATTTCCTTTATACAGGATTTATTTAAAAATGTATTTGCATCGCAAAAAATTACAAAAGGACTATCTACAAATTCCATAGCATGATTGATGGCTGCAACTTTACCCTTACGTTCCGGTTTATATAAAACATTTACTGACGGATAAAGTTTTAAAATATCATTGGTCTTGTCAGTAGAGCCATCTGTAACAAAATAGATTTTTAATTTGTCGCCGGGATAGTCAAGTTCCAGTGAATTTTGAATTTTCTTTCGTATAATTATTTCTTCATTATAAGTGGCAATAACCAGGCTGACAGAAGGTAAAAATTGGGAATCAAATTGTTTATTTTGTTCACCAAAAAAAATTTTTCTGCAAAAAATTAAAAACCAAACCAGTATGCTGTATAAAACGTAGCTGTAAATTACTATGAACAAAGATGTCCAGAAAATCAGTTTTATTATATACATTATTTCTTGAAGTCATTGAAGAATGAAAAAGAATACAACGGAAAAATAAGTGATTAATATTATTTGCACCATTTTTTAATTTAAATGATTTTTTTTTCACAGAAGGTTATTTTCTCAAAAAAAAGTATAGTTTTACAAAATATTCAAATTTCCTTGAGGCCGATTATTCCCAGATTCCTCTTTGAATTTCCACAGTAATTCTTCCGATTTTCCTGGTTTATTTTTTAAAGGTGCTTTTAAAGTATGCTGCTTTGAGATTGCATGTTTTTTTTATAGATCACTTCGTACACAACCTCTAAACTTAGTTACAATGAGAACTGTATTTTACCTGAAATTGCTGATATTATTTACTTTTTTTTCCTTAAAGCTCACTGCACAACCTAATGTTTTGGATCCGAGCGATCCGGACGTGATCTTTACTTCAACCAACCAACCCCCGGCACCTCCCTATGCAGTAATGAGTAAGTGGGGTCATGGTAATCGTTTAAATTGGAACCCCTATTCTTATGGGTATAAATCCTATTACTTTAAGGGAATGGCATTCAGATTAAAATTTCCAAAAACGTATCAACATAATATAGCAGATGGAAAGGTTTACCCTATGCTTGTTTTTTTTCATGGCTTAGGTGAATATGCTCCAATTTACGATAATGAACTACAACTATTGTGGGGTGGACAAACACATGCACAGGCCGTAAATAGTGGTAATTTTGATGGATTCCTGCTTTACCCGCAAAGTAACAGCGGTTACATGCAAGCTTATTTTCCTGCGATACTTGATTTAATGGATTCACTTGTTAAATATGTGAAACTTGATATGGACCGGGTTATATTGAGCGGGCTATCTTCAGGTGGTCAGGCCGATTGGGATTTTTTGCGATCAAATTCTGAAAGATGGGCATCGGTTATGCCAATAAGCGCCGCGAGAGAAAATGATATACCTTATATTCCAAGTTATATAACCGTTCCAATATGGATGTCGAACGGAGGACTTGATAATAATCCTTCTCCAGGAACCGCCACCGATGTGTATAATACTTATAAATCATTGGGCGGAAATATTACCCAATCTTTTTATCCGACGTTAGGCCATGGTGTATGGAATAGTTTCTGGGCAGAACCAGGTTATTTTCCTGCTTTAAGAGCTGCACATAAAGCTAATCCACTCGTTTATTTTCAACACAATCAATTTTGCCCCAATGCAACGGTTGATGCCAGCATGCAGGTTCAGCCCGGATTTTATGCATACGAATGGGATCAGGATGGAGTTACTATCCCGAATGCAACTACCAACACCTATGATGCAACAGTATATGGAACGTATCGCGTACGATTTAAACGAACGGCAACTTCGAATTGGTCAGCATGGTCGCCTTCCCCGGTAGTCGTGTCTCAAAAACCACCTACAATAACTCCTCCCATTACAACCAATGGATTATTTAGCGCCGTATTGCCGGCGCCGGATGGCTCAACAACCGTTCCTCTAATGGTGCCGAATATTTTCGCCACTTACGACTGGCGTAGAGTTAGCGATAACGCCCTGGTGAGCACAACGAACACCTATGTGGCGCCCGTTGGCCAATATAAGGTACAGGTTACCGAGCAATTCGGATGCAGCAGTAGTTATTCCGCGCCATTTTCAGTAATTGCAGCCGCGGGTGTCAACGTACCTGACGCTGCCACAAATCTTTTAGCTGTTGCGTTGTCTAATACTACGATACAAGTTTACTGGAATAATAATCCAACTCCTATTAATAATGAAACTGCATTTGAAGTGTACCGAAGTACAACTCCGGGTAAAAATTATTCGCTTGTAAATGTAATTCCAGCCGATTCCCTCTCCTTTATCGATCAGAATCTATTGCCAAATACCACTTATTATTATATTGTAAGGGCAATCAATAATAATGGAGCGGCACCTGTAAGTAATGAGGCGTTCGCATCAACGAAGTCGGATACTCAATTACCAACCGCACCGGCTTACCTTACCGTAACCCAAATTACACGGCATTCCGTTGCGCTTACGTGGAATCCTTCAACAGATGATGTTGGAATAAGCAAATATGATATTTACGTAAACGGGCAAAAGGCCTTTACTACGCCACTAACTCAGTTTACAGTTAATAACCTGGATTCATTTGTTACCTATAGTTTCTATGTAAGAGCAAGAGATTTTTCAAATAATATGTCTGTGCCCAGTAACCAGGTCAGTGCTTTTACCAAGGCTATAGGTATTAGTTATCAATACTATGAAGGGAGCTGGACCGTGTTACCTAACTTTAACACATTAACACCAATCAAGTCCGGATATTCAAGTAATGTTGATATTACTCTTAGAAACCAAAATACAAACTATGCTTTTTTATGGCAGGGATGGATACAAATACCCGTAACCGGAACGTATACGTTTGAAACCGGTTCTGACGATGGAAGCAAGCTTTATATCGGAAATTATTCCCCCACTGCTACCGCCTTAGTAAATAATGATGGACAGCATGGTACCACTATTGTGGGGGGGACCATTACCCTTAACGCTGGACTTTATCCCATTGCCATAACTTATTTTCAAGCGGCGGGAGGCCAGGCCATGAATGTATATTGGACATGTGCAGCGGCTGGTTTCCCGGGCAGGACTATTATTCCAAACTCTTATTTTGGCGATCCTAATACAGGAATATCTGCGACTCCGCTGATGCCTTCAAATCTTTTTGCATTGCCGATTTCATATAATAAAGTTCATTTAACCTGGAATGATAACAGCACTAATGAAACAAGTTTTGAGTTATACAGGAAGGCCAGCTTTGAACCCGACTTCACAATGATTGCGCTCCTTCCTTCAAATACAACTATGTATGATGATACCACCGTGATCGGTTCTACAACATACTCTTATAAATTGCAGTCTGTTAATTTATATGGTTCTTCGGGCTTCAATCCCGTTGATTTGGGAGGAGTGCAATATTCTTACTACCAGGGAACCTGGACGAGTCTGCCGGATTTCACAACAATAACACCTATTGCCTCCGGGGTTCTTTCAAATTTTTCCCTTGCACCCATGCAACAGCCCAATTATTTTGCGTTTAAGTTTTTTACTAATATCAATATTTCAGTTGCTGGTGCCTACACTTTTTTCACAACTTCAGATGATGGAAGCAAACTCTATCTTAATACGTTTGATGCGGCGGGCCAGGTAGTAAATAATGACAATATCCACTCTGCAATTGAAAAGTCCGGTTCGGTTACCTTAACCGCAGGCACGCATCCGATGTGGGTAACTTACTTTCAAAACACAAGCAGTTCAACTCTTCAGGTTCGTTACCAGGGACCAGGTATTGCAAAGGTTTTAATTCCGGATTCAGTTTTTGTAAATAAAAACACAACTATCACTACTCCACCATTACCTGCCCCTCCATTAGTACCAGCTTATCTAACGGTTCAGGCAGTATCTCCATACCTCATCAATGTTTCTTTCAAGGATAGTTCTAATCAAACCGGATATGAAGTATATCGTTCTGCAGGAACACCTAATAGTTTTCATTTGTTTAAAACCTACAATCTTACCGATAGCTCGATTAGTTTTGCTGATAATGGACTATACGCAAATACAAGCTACTATTACCAGGTAAGGGCATTTGGGGTCGGAGGATTTTCAGCATATTCTCCAGTCGTTTCGGCGGTAACGCTGGATAATGCGCCAAAACTCACGCCTATTGTGAGCTTTGCGATTTATAATATGGCATCTAATTCGGTTCCTGTTAAAGCTACCGATATAGACGGGGATAATTTGTCTTTTACTTTTAGAAATCTTCCCTCATTTGCGAGTTTTAGTAACACCGGAAACGGAACTGGAAACCTGCTGTTGAACCCAACACCTGCATTGAATGGTACTTATAATATGACCATAATTGTTGATGATGGTAAAGGCGGTAAGGATAGCACCGTATTTTCTATCACAGTTAATAATAACCAGCCCCCGGTAATGTACAGGCTGCGTGACTTTACTATTCAGGAAGGATCTGTAAATCTTACTTCCATGACGGCAAGTGATCCCGATAAACGCACCATATTACGGTGGACGCTTACTAACGGTCCGGCCTTCCTTTCAATTCGTGTAACCAGTAATAGCACTGCCAGTTTATATTCAGCTCCCGGGTATGCTGATGCCGGAGTGTATCCTTTTACTGTAACGGTAAGCGACGGCTCAGGCGGAGTAGTGTCTTCCAGTGCGATTGTTACTGTGTTAAATGTTGAAACAAGTATCGACGACGGTACTATTCCCATCACACCCGGTAATCTTACAGCGCAGTCGCTTCCTAATGGCAGCGTTCAATTAGGCTGGAAAGATATTGCCTATAATGAATCCGCTTACCTGGTGTACAGAGCATTAAGCGCTGCCGGACCTTATTCGCTTTTAAATCCTTCTGCTGTAAATCCTAATGATACCACCTATGTTGATAATACCGCTGCCGGAAACATCCTTTACTATTACCAGGTTAC
>JALZAJ010000216.1 GCA_030948465.1 Bacteroidota bacterium | reverse complement strand
TCAACCTTGGTGGATATAAACAAAATGAATTTGAAGAGTTTCACTACAAGACGGTGGTAGTAGCCCCGGAAAAAGGTGCTGCAATAAGACAGTCCAAACAAACGGCGTTCTATAAACATACCGGCCTCAAGGAAGCCCCATCGCATATAGATGATAAATATGGTATTAGCGTGGATGATATTTATGGCATAGAAGATATTCTTCCTGAAGAAATTAAAATGAAGTATGGCATTCATATTTCGAAAGGTAATAATGACCCGGAGGACCAATTACATCTTGGCTATTTTACTCTTGAAAGTTTAAGATCATTCTAAAAATTATATGAAAGTCAAAGTTTAATTGGTTTACATTTTGTTCCTCAGTTTTTAATCATGAATCTATTTTCCGAAACAGAATTTTTTTCAACGGGCAAGCCCCATAAAGTTATTTATACTTTGCAGGATGCAGACCTGGTGTTGATTGAAAATTTTTTTTCAAAAGAAGAATCGGATCGGCTGTATTTCCAACTAATGAAAAATGTAAGCTGGATGGAAACAAAGATCACCGTGTACGGGAAAGAACATGACACGCCAAGACTTACAGCGTGGTATGGCGATATGGGTGCGGACTATACCTATTCGGGACTTAAAATGAATCCTTTTCCCTGGACAAAAGATCTGATTTTCATAAAGGAAAAAGTGGATGACGAAGCAGGTGTTAATTTTAATAGCGTCTTGCTTAATTTATATCGAACAGGTAAAGATAGTGTGGGATGGCACCGGGATGATGAAAAAGAATTTGGAATAAACCCCGTAATTGCTTCAGTAAGTTTTGGCGAAACCCGGCCTTTTCATTTAAGGCATAAATTTAAAAAAGAGGCAGAGAAAGTAATCATTCCTCTAATGCATGGATCACTGTTAATAATGAAAGGAAAGACACAACATTTTTGGGAACATCAAATACCCAAAACAGCAAGGGACATAAGCCCGCGGATTAATCTCACTTTCAGGATCATTAAAGATCTTTAAAGCGTACTAAGTGGCTTGAGCGGTATTCTAACTTGTCTTTTTATAATTAAACACGGCCAGCTATTTAATACAATTGCAAATGCGATGATGGTAAGTAATTGCGACTGTATATCTGCGAAGCCACTTCCTTTTAAAATCACCATCCGCATTACGTCTATCGGGTAACTAACGGGATTAAACTTTGTTACTATTTGCGCCCACTCCGGCATACTGTCGATCGAAGTAAACAGGCCGCCCATTAAAATAAAAATCATCATAAAGAAAAACATCAAATGGAATTTTTGATCGAGATAAGTGCGTATCGTTTTTACAAAAATCCTATTCCCACATAAAATAAAGACTTCATAAATTAAATATCTATTCATACCTTTTCCCGGATTTTTAAATAAAAAAATGACCTGCGATTGTTCATCATACGTTTCTTACACACAGAAAGTATAATATAAAGTACCAAATATTATGTCAAAAAATTCCTCAAACAATTCAAGACGCTCTTTTATTTCTAATGTTACGAAGAGTGTTATTGGTGCATCCATGGTCCCTTCTTTTGTTTCAGCAAAAGATAAAAGCAGGCACTTTGAAGAACTAAAAAGAATTCGCCAGTCTTTTGGGCCTAATGACCAGGTTCAGGTTGCATTGATCGGCGCCGGCGGCATGGGCACTGCAGATGCAACAACATGCCTTACAGTTCCAGGAGTAAAGCTGGTGGCTGTTTGTGATTTGTATGATGGTCGTATTGCCGATGCAAAAAAACGCTGGGGAAATGACCTCTATACCACCCGTGATTATAAGGAAATATTAGAAAGAAAAGACGTAGATGCGGTAATTATTGCCACACCAGATCATTGGCACAAAGACATTTCAGTGGCTGCCATGAATAAAGGCAAGCATGTATATTGTGAAAAACCAATGGTGCATGATATTAGTGAGGGACAGGCAGTAATTGATGCACAGAAAAAAAATAAGGTTGTGTTCCAGGCAGGCAGCCAGGGAATGAGCTCGTTAGGAAATGAAAAGGCAAAACAATTATTGAAGGAAGGCGCTATAGGCACTTTAAATTATGCCGAAGCCTTTTATGCACGAATGTCTCCTACAGGCGCCTGGCAATATCCTATACCCGATGATGCATCACCGGCGACCGTTGATTGGGATACCTACATTGCCAACACCACCAAAAGGCCTTTCGATAAGTTAAGATTTTTTCGCTGGAGAAATTACCGGGATTACGGAACAGGTGTTTCGGGAGATCTATTTGTTCATGTATTTTCGAGCCTTCATTTTATTACTGGCTCTATCGGCCCAAATAAAATTATGGCAACCGGCGGCCTTCGATACTGGAAAGATGGAAGAGAAGTTCCTGATATTATGTTGGGGACATTTGATTATCCTGATGCACAAGTCCATCCGCCATTCAACCTGTCTCTGCGTGTAAATTTTGTGGATGGCACAGGTGGAACTAATTACCTGCGCATGGTAGGCAGCGAAGGTTCTATGACAGTAGAGTGGGATAAAGTAACCTTGTATAAAAACAAAAATATTATTGATGAAAATGATCCCTTAAACAAAACGAAAAATGGAAACACAGGTAAGGAATATGGGTATGACCGTAAATCCATGTTGCCACCCGATCAAATGGTTTACACAGCCGAAGAAGGATACAAGGGAGCACATTTTGACCATCATTATAACTGGATACATGCGATTCGCACTAATGGAGAAGTTGCAGAAAATCCATTGTTTGGTTATCGTGCGGCCGCACCTGCGTTGTTGTGCAACGATAGTTATTTCAATAATAAAATAATGAGATGGGATCCTGAAAATTTAAAAGTAATCACTACGTAATAATAACATGAAGAAAAATATACTATGGAGCCTTTTAATGGCAACAGCAATTTTAGTTTCCTGTTCTTCCAAAAAGGATGCAGGAAACAACATACTTTCCAAAGAGGAAAAAGAGCAGGGCTACAAGTTATTATTTGATGGAAAAGACATGGATGGATGGCGTACGTATCAAAATAAATCTGCGGCCTCGTGGTCAGTTGATAGCGGCGCTTTGCATTGCAAAGGAAGCGATGCGAATTATGGCGCGATCACGGCAGACCTTATGACAAAAGATCAATATAAAAATTTCGATTTTAGC
This sequence comes from Bacteroidota bacterium, assembly GCA_030948465.1. Classification (GTDB taxonomy): domain Bacteria; phylum Bacteroidota; class Bacteroidia; order Chitinophagales; family Chitinophagaceae; genus Ginsengibacter. Next base: position 3,991 of record JALZAJ010000216.1, on the reverse strand, counting down.
ACCGACTATAAAATTTCTCCGAAAGGAAACAGCGGAATATTGTATCTCGTTACAGAAGACAGTGTTTCTTCTTATTTGACTGGCCCGGAATACCAGATAATTGATGATGTAAATTTTCCTGAAAAACTGGAAGCCTGGCAACACACTGCTGCTAACTATGCCATGAATCCTGCACCCGAAGCGAAACCAAATCCTGCGGGCGAATGGAACCACGCAAGAATAGTAAAAAATGGTAATCATGTTGAGCACTGGCTCAATGGTAAAAAGGTTGTGGAATATGAATTACACAGTGATGAATGGAATAAAAATAAAATGGCTGAAAAATTTAAAAATGATGCTGCTTATGGTGCTGCAGAGAAAGGATACATCACTTTTCAAAATCACGGCAGCGAGGTATGGTTTAAAAATATTAAGATCAGGGAATTGTAATTCGTTATCATGATGCCAGTTCCGCATCTATAATGTCTCCCTTATAGCAAAAGCTTGATTGCAAAGGCTTCAATGAAACATAAAATTTTATTTAGCCTTTACGAGCAATGCGTAAATAACATAAAGCCATCCAAGTATGCCATGAATAATCGCCCAAAGGATTGACTTATTCCTGCTCCAGGAAATTACTACAGCGATAATAGTGCCCAGGCCAATTCCCGGACCGTAATAAACGGGTTGCACATAACCAGCATTTGGATTTGATACACATGCTGCAAGAATCAATACAGACAAGAGGATCGGAAATAATAATTTATTTGTCATTATAGGTTTGCATTAAATAAGTCTGATAAAATAATTTCACTTTTTCCATTTTAAAAATATTGAGAAACCATACGCTAATATATTCTTTTAAAGCAATTAAAATGTATGATAGCGACCAGTTATTTTTTACGATTACTGTTTGATAGAGCTTAATTACTTACGGAAAGTTTTTTTAAATATTTGGTTCATTTCTGCGTACTCACTTTTCAAAAGACAATGTAATTTTAAGTTATGAATGTAATACGAATAGTTAATAAGGCAGATGCAAAAGCCATTCTTGCAATATATGCGCCTTATATTCTGCATACTTCCTACACTTTTGAAACGGAAATACCTTCGGCTGAAGACTTCGCACAACGTATCAATACATACATTGAAACATGGCCATGGCTCGTTTGCGAAACAGACGGCGTGCTTACCGGATATGCTTACGCAACACGCCACAGGGAACGTGTTGCCTATCAATGGTGCGTGGAAAGCTCAGTGTATATCCATGAGCGTTTTCATGGACAGGGCATTGGCGTGGCATTATATAGAGCTTTGTTTAAAATATTGAAACACCAGGGCTTTAGAAATGTTTATGCAGGCATTACATTGCCCAATAATAAAAGCGTAACCTTTCATGAAAAGTTGGGATTTACCTGGTTTGCAGATTATGAAAATATAGGTTACAAACACGGAAAATGGAATACGGTAAGCTGGTGGCTTAAACAAATTAATGAGTATTCAGCAGAACCGCTAGCACCTGTTAAGTTTAAGGCCATTCCTTCTTCTCAGTTGCAATCAATACTTGAAGACCAGAGCTTCTGATATCCAAAACCTGATGTATAACATTTGATGGTACTCGAAAATGCTAATCAACTTTTTGCAGATAATCCAGCAGCTTCAACAGGTCTTCTTCTTTATTAAAATGAACAGTATTGTTATTGAGGTAATCAGAAAGTTGCTTATCCTGTCTTGAAAAAAGCTTGTAAAAATTTTTCTTGCTAACAGAAAGAAATTTATTTGATTTATCTGAAAGAAAATATTGCGTTGACATCGAATAGAGTGTATTTTCATCTATAGGTATTTTTTGATTTAGATTCTGATCAGAATACCTGTTTATGGAGCTTGCCGCGGTGGTGGAAGAATAGGTTCCGTAGGCGCCTTTCATTTCTTTTCCATTGTATTTAATAAGTTCTTTTTTACCAAGATTATATTCCGGATAATGAGTAAGCATTTGTACATATCCTTTCTCAACATAATGAAAAGTATCGCTTCCAATAGCGATGTATTGTAACGTTTCAGGACTTGCGATCTCAAGCATTTCACCTTCGGGAGTTAGAAAAAGAACCTGGCCGGAGAGATTATTATAATTTAACATGGCTGAAGCAAGCGGCTGATGGCTAAATGACACAATTCCTTTTTGAAATGCAGGGTAACGGTAAACGGATAAGGCAAGATCACTGCTATCTTTCTCTATCGAATTCACCCGAAAGGATTTATTGTTTTGCGAGGTTGCATTTTTTAAAATTAGCTGCGCAAAAACGAGAAGAAGAATTATCCGCATGTTACTTTATTAAGCAAATTGTAGGTTCCGGCAAATATAGCATCGAATGAAGTTTCTAATGGTCCGGATTGCGCGATTCATTAAAAAGAAGCGCCGAAGCATTGCTTTACCGTTATTAAATTCTAAGTGAATCAGTGCTGTCCCTAAAAAATTCCGGCGGCTTAATTCTTTTGAAGTATTTAAAACAATGTATTTGCCTGGGCAGTTACTGTTTTACAAAGCTAAATTTAGAAGAAGTACCTGCATTTGTAATTTCCACAATGTACATACCCGGTGATAAATGCTTAACGCGAACAATAATAGTTCCGGTTCCTTTTACAGCCAATTGACTTATTAGACGGCCTTTTGTATCTATAATTTTTAATTGACCACTTCGAAACGGCACGCCTATTTTAATATTCAACATATCTTTTACGGGATTAGGATAGATTTTAAACGCATTGCTGTTTTTAGTTTCAACAAATTTTACCAGGCTGTATTTAAAGGTATTATCATAATTCTCCTGTTTTAAACGATAATAATTATTCCCGTTAAATGGCGTCATATCTGAAAAGGAATAAGAGGTACCGCCGCCGGTATTGCTGCTGCTTTTTATAAAACCTATCGAGTCAAAATTTATCCCGTTATCACTTCTTTCGATTGCAAATCCACGGTTATTATTTTCTGAAAAGGTTTTCCAGCTAAGCAACACCTCATCATTTTGTTTGCGGGCAACGTTAAATTCCAAGCTGGTAACAGCAAGCGTTCCTGGCCCCCGCATGAATTGCAGCATCCATTCATATACATGTAATCCATACGTAAGATTATAGGTAGAGTCCCATGCATTGTGCGAATTATCATGGAAGATCGTCATTTTGGCAAGTGGGTTAGGCGGGGAAGATGAGGCATTGATATAATTCACATAATCGATCGTTGTTGTTTGCACAGGCACCGTAGGGTCACCATCATTGTGAGTAGCCCAAACGGCAATGTTACCTGCAGCAATTGTTTGAGCTTTCATTTGAGTAGCATACGAACCGCCGCAAACGGGAACGATGGCAGCGATGCGATTTGCATAGATATCGCTATAGCCGCAATAGTCCCATACTAATCCTCCGCCAAGGCTAAACCCGGTAAGACAAATGCGGGTTGCATCTACCCGATAATGAACCAGGGCGTAATCAATAATATTATTGATCTCCTGAGGATTCGCCACACCCGTAAATTGTGGAAACAAAATAACAAATTGCTGTGCCTGTCCATTTACTATAAATGAAGTTGGAAAAATGTTTTGATTAATTTGCCAACCGGTAGTTCCCCATACACTGATGACAGCGGGTAATTGCGCCGGGCTTCCATCTCCATTTTCTCCATAGCCGCCAAAGCAAAGCAGCAGAGGATACCGTTTTACATTGGAAGGATCATATCCCTGGGGTAAATATTCATAATACCCATTGGATAATGATGTCATGGAAATATACCTGGGAGTAAGCGTTTGGCAGAACAGCCCGGAAGAACATATTGTAACCAAAACGAAAACTACAGCACGAAATGAAAAAAGGAGCTTTATAAATTTCATAATGCAGGTATTACGTTAATAATATGGATGTAAAGTCCGGAAACTAAGGGGGACTTCCGGACGTTATTAAAATTATGAAATTAAAACGAGTGAACCAGATCGAATTTTTTGTATCAAAGCTAAAATGCTTC
>JALZAJ010000204.1 GCA_030948465.1 Bacteroidota bacterium | reverse complement strand
ATTTCACAAATGGGATTGTATTATGCCATGTGGCGCCAGCAAATAGGAGAAAGAAAAAAACTGATGCCGGCGCAACCTGCTTTAAATTAACCTCAGCAGAATTATAAGATCATCTTTTGCAAGCTTTTTTTAATTGTAATTGAAAGAAAACAGGTTTGTCTTTTCAAATTTGTGTTTAATACCTTCGCGAGATGAATGAAGCGGAAAAGAAACCAAAACCTAATTTTATATGGTGCGTATTAACGATGCGATGCCCAAGATGCAGAAGAGGCGATATGTTCAGGAACCCGAACCCTTACCGTAAACTTAAGCTTTCATATATTTTCGACATGTATGACCACTGCCCGGTTTGCAGGCAAAAGTTTGACCTTGAGCCTGGCTTTTGGTATGGCACCGGCTACGTGAGCTACGCACTTGCCGTAGCAATTTCGGCGATCACGTTTATAGCCTGGTGGGTTATTATTGGAATTTCCACTGAAGATAACAGGATCTTTGGCTGGCTTATTTTCAATTCAGTTTTGTTGGTCGTTATTCAGCCATGGCTTATGCGTTTAAGCCGGGTAGTGTACCTGTTGTTTTTTGTAAAATACAATGAGAACTACGACACAGAAGAAACCATTGTTTTTGATCAATGATAATGTTGTACGTTATGCAGGCGTCACACCCTAAGTATTCAAGTATTACAGACGCTAAATTGAAAGTTTGCTAAATTTGGTGGCAAACGAAGACAATTCATAAAGATGCTTTTTAAAGAAGATAAAAATTTCAGTTTTCAATTTCCGGAACCTCAATATTTGGGAGCTAAGCATACTCACTTGGCATGGATAAAAAAATTTATCCCCAGTAATATAACAACAGCAATTGATGCTTTTGCGGGCTCACAATCAGTGGCATTTTTATTCAAACAAATGGGTTTCAAAACCATTGCTAATGACTTTTTAAATTTCAATAACCAAATTGGTTTAGCTCTTATTGAAAACAAGCATACTAAACAGGAGTCCTCTAATCAAAAGATTTTGCAATGAAAATAATCTCACTCTTGTTGGTAAAAATCAGGATGCGAAATTCATTGCACTATCTAATCTCTTTAGTTTAGAGCCTGAGAAATATAACGTCATTTTAGATGCATTTTCTAAGAAAGAAAATACTCAACATCTAAACTCCTTAAATATTCAAACCCTCACTTCTGAACTTTATAAACTTAAAAGTTTTGATTGGGGCGGAGATTATAAAAACTCTTTGGATAAATATCTGGTAAAAAGATATGTAAAAGTTCAAACTCCCTCTTACGACACACTTGTTTCAAAGTTTGAAAGCGAAATAAATATAGCAGTTCAAGGCTACGTGTTAAACAGTTGGTATAACCATTGGAGCAGATTTTAATTGAGCATATTTTCAAATCTCATCCCTCTGTCTTACCAACAATCGGGCAAATCAAAAGTGTAGATTTTATTATCGGTGATGTTCCCTTTGACTTAAAAGTAATCAAGGCGAAATGCGTTTTGGCTCGGAAAGCCGGCTGTCTCTTGTGTTGGTTGACCCAGCAGACTTCAATAGTTCATGGAAACTAAAAAGAAACGTTGATCTTTTAAAACCAACCATATTATCTTATTTGGACAATTTTAAAAACAAAAAAATTGTCGACTTAAAAGTAAAGTTCAAATTCAAGGGAAAGCCTCAAACATTGCAGCTCTAACCGACATAATATTTGTTGTTAAATAGAGCCATAGAAAAATACGAATGGCCAGCTATTCCGAAATGCAAGTTGGCGAAATCTTTGTTTTCTGCGCCGGCAATACTTTTCCGTTAGCAGCGGCCTAAATAAGGTACTGCCAACATTTTGAATTCCATATCCCCCTCTTCTAAGTTTGCTGATTCTTCTCACTTAAAATTCAAAGGAACATTTACCTTAAAGCTCACATTACTTCCCATATTATAAATACCATTGTGCCCGGTAAAATTTCCGGGATAGGGCTCAAAATATTTCAACCTGTTGAGGTGAGATTGATAAGCGATATTGAAAATATTATCTGCGAGAAGGTCAATTGTCAAAATTGTATTTCCCTTTTTGTTAATTACATCGGTACCAATGCCTGCGTTAAATAAGGTGTAACCCGGAGTCGGCGTTTCTGTATCATTTTCAAGATAAGCCCTGTTTTGTTTAGCATAATATTCCATTTGAACTTTTACAAATCCATTTACTAAATGGGTTCCTATCTTTTTTATATTGGCCTTGAGTTCAGAAAAAGTATGAAGAGGAGGAATGAAGGGTAAATATTTTGCACTGTCAGATAATTTTGGCTCGCCGGGAATCCCTTTATTTACGCCATACACCATTGAAAGTGAATTTTCAAAATGCAGCCAATCTAATGGATGCGGATGAATATCAATCGACAACTCGCCACCATATAAATTTGCCTTTGCCGCCTGGAATTTAAAAGTTTGATTGCCGGGCACAATTACAGAATCTTTGCCATTAACGCCAAGCAATTTTTGATTGAAGATATAGTTCTGAATATTATTATTGAAAACTTCAGCGTTAATGGTTACATGTTTCGAATTATAAGTAATACCCAGGTCTTCCTGCAAATTGAATTCGGGCTTAAAATTTACATTCCCAATCTGGTAAGCATTTGTTCCCGGGTGCACACCGTTTGAAGATATTTCGGAAATATTGGGCGCTCTAAAACCTCTGCCAATATTAGCTTTCATGCTAAAGGCATCATTGAACCTGTAGGACAATCCTGCACTGCCACTTACACCCGAGAAGGTATGACTATATTTACTAAATGGATTATAAGCTCCCGCAGTATCACTTCCATAAACCGGTTTATCAAAGCCGGTAACAAGATCGGGAGAAGTATATAAAGCGTCGTTATTAAAGTTGCGTACATCATATCGTAAGCCCCCGGCAAGTTCAAGTTTGCCCGCAGATTTTTTTATAAAAAGAAAAGGGCCTGCATCCAATTGCTGATAAGAAGGAATAATAAATTCAGTTCCTTTATCCACTTTATTGTCCTGGTATAATCCATTTAATCCGGCAGTGATGCTTAATCCCTTGTATTCATGAAAGTAATATTTCAAATCATAACTGTATGTGTTTAGCTGTAGAAAGAGCCCGGGAATTGCTACCTCCGGATGACTGAATTCACGCCGCAGACTTCTTTGAAAAGCCAGGTTTATAGCCAGTCTTCCGCTGCCCAATGAAAAACTATTGCTGCTATAAATTCTATAATGCTGCACATGCTGGTGCAGCTTCGAAATCTTATAAGAAGCAAGTTCTGCATCACTTACGATCGGCCTGTAGAGATCATCTTCAGTTATTTGTTTGGTAAATTTTCTTGTTGCTGAATCACGGCTTCCATCTGGTATTTCCTGCAAATCGTCGAACATAGAAATCCCTAAATGACTGTAACCCCATTTTCGGGTAAGACCAAAAATTGCAGAGGCATCGGTTTCAGCAAACCCCGTATTATAAACTCTGCCATCATATTTATTCTTATAATTCGTTGCGAGCTTGTGAGTTAATGTTCCTCCCCACGAAAAGCCTTTATTGTTGCCAGCCATACTTGCTGAGTTTTCTATAAGGCGATTATTGGTTTGGTATTCGTTTAAAATGTTACCGATTATTTTTCCATCCGCCGGAGGATTAGCAGGAATCAGATTTACTACACCGGCAACCGCATCCGAGCCATAAATCAGGCTGGCAGGGCCTTTTACCACCTCCACTTTGTCAACAGTATTTTGATCTACCTCTATGCCATGCTCATCCCCCCATTGCTGCCCTTCCTGCCGCACACCATCGTATAAAGTAAGAATACGATTAAATCCAAGTCCTCTTATAAATGGTTTCGATACATTGGGCCCGGTGGTTACGGCATTTATTCCGGGAATTTTTGAGATAGCATCTATCACATTAGTACTAAGATTTTGCTGCAGGTACTGTTTACTTATCGAAATAATGGGAATGGGATTGCGTCTTATGGAAGTTGCCTTTGATGAACCGGTTACTACGATCTCGTTTTCTTCTGTAACGGAAATCTCCATAGCATAATTTTCTTCAATATTTTTATTAAATGAAATATTTGTCAGGATGGATTTATATCCAACATATCTTACTTCTGCGAGATAAGTCCCATAGGGAATATTATTTATTTGAAAATGACCGGTTGCATTGGCGACACTGCCCTTTCTGAGATCGGATATATAGACACTTGCTCCCGCAAGCGGTGTATTTGCTGCAGCCGCAGTGATGGTTCCTGAAAATGAGAACTTTTCCTGGTTTTTTTGCGCCTGTACCCTTGCAAATAAAAAGGTGGTTATCAAAGACAACAAGATATATTTATTATTCATTTTTAAGCTTAAAATAAAATGATGGAATAATTAAATCGTAAGATTTAAAATAGTTTTGAAATAAGTCAGCAATTGTATTTGCAATAAAAACAAACAAAAGCTGCTAAGGAAATTAAGCTAAAGAAGGAGGTCCCCGTAATTCAGAAAAGAAAGGAGTGATAAAATATAAATCCGCTACAGCAGCGGATTTTTGCAATGTCAAAAAAATAGGAATTTCAAAAGAAATAACCTGGTTTTGAGGTATGAAGGGTGATACAACTACGAGATTATTGCATTGACAATTATACCCTGAAATAGAAATTATGAGCTTATTGGGTTCACCCGTCTTCCTGGCTACTTCATCCTGGTGATTTGCGAAAAAGAAATGGAGAACTTTTGTAGGAGTTATGCTTAGCGCAAAAATAAGCACGAGGCTTATTGCGATTAATTTTCTTATATAAATATTTTGACGCAAATGAACTTTGTTACAATGTTGCAAAGATATAGCCTGGTAATAATAATTTTATTAAATTAATTTTCAGAATTATTTTAGCTATATTATTGTCTATTATTAATTTTTTAAAAATAAGTTTATGCCAATCGTTAAAGTAATTGAAGTAATAGCATCCTCCGAAAAAAGTTTTGATGAGGCTATTCAGAATTGTGTAACTGAAGTTTCAAAAACAGTCAATAATATTGATTCAGTCTATGTAAAGGATTTTAAGGTGCACGTGGAAGACGGAAAAGTCAAGTCTTATGGCGTTATATGCAAAGTATCCTTCAGGGTGAAAGGTAAGGATCTTACATAGATTAACTAATTTTTACACTACCAAAAAAGGGAGTTGAAAAACTCCCCTTTGTTACCTGGCAAATGCTTTACACTTTATGCTTTTTTAGTTGTTTACAACCTGTACGGCCGTGCCATAGCATAACACTTCCGTTACTCCATTCATCACTTCATTAGCGTCGTATCTCATATTTATGATAGCATTGGCGCCCTTTTCATTGGCATGCTGTATCATGTGATGATAGGCTTCCAGCCTCGTTTTTTCACAAAGGTCCACGTAAATAGAAATGGTTCCTCCAAGCAGCGTTTGCAGGCCGCCGGCGATGTTTCCAAAGAGGCTGCGCGATCTCACGGTAATGCCGCGTACAATACCTAAATGCTTTGTAACGCGGTATCCTTCCAGTTGGTTGCTGGCCGTTATTAATTGTTCATCTACCATAAGAGTGTATTTTTTATATCCAAATTTAACATACTTTTCCCGCAAGCATTTTATTAGCACCGTTTTTGTTTATGTGATGTTCGTAATTTGCGCCCTTTGTTTTTTTAATTTAAATTCTTCATATTCCTACAATGTTACAGACTGCAGAAGATATTAGATTGCTGAATGAAAAGATCAATCATTCAGCGACTTTTATTGATAAAATACACGCTGAAATCGGTAAGGTTATCGTCGGGCAAAATCACATGGTGGAGCGGCTCCTGATTGGTCTTTTAAGTAATGGACATATTTTATTGGAAGGAGTTCCGGGGCTCGCCAAAACACTTTCTATAAAATCGCTGGCAAGCACGATTAATGCACAATTTAGCCGCATTCAGTTTACTCCTGATCTATTGCCCGCTGATGTGATCGGTACTATGATCTACAACCAGCAGAAGAATGAATTTATGGTTCGCAAAGGGCCCATCTTTGCCAACTTTATTTTGGCTGATGAAATTAACCGGGCGCCTGCTAAAGTGCAAAGTGCGCTTTTGGAAGCCATGCAGGAAAGGCAGGTTACTATTGGCAATCATTCTTATTTGCTGGATGAACCCTTTTTAGTTTTGGCCACTCAAAACCCTATAGAGCAGGAAGGAACTTATCCGTTGCCAGAAGCTCAGGTGGACAGGTTCATGCTGAAAGTTATCATCGATTATCCTAACAAAGCGGAAGAGCAATCTATCATAAGGCAAAATGTTCAGGTAATGCAACAGGTACGGCTAAACGCTGTTGTATCTACCCATGAAATACTCAGCGCCCGTGAGTTGGTGAGGCAGGTATATATGGATGAAAAAGTGGAACAATAT
>JALZAJ010000203.1 GCA_030948465.1 Bacteroidota bacterium | reverse complement strand
CCTCGTTTTCATACCGCGACTTCGCAATTCATCCGCAAATTCAATTACCAGGATACCATTTTTTACTACGATACCGGCGAGGCCGACGATACCAAGGCCCGTCATAACAACCGAAACTTCCATGCCTGTAATTGCAAAACCAAGCAATACGCCTATGATGCTAAACACGATTTCAGTTAATATAATTACTGATTTACTTACGGAATTAAACTGCAATACCAATATCAGGAGAATAAGCATAAGGGCTATCAGCAAGGCTTTAAAAAGAAAAGCTCCTGTTTCAGCTTGTTGCGCTCCTTCACCCGTTTGTGTGATGGTGGCATCGCCTGCTTTTTTAGTAAAATTATCGATAGCGGCTGCAATTTTTTGATTCACAGCAGTAGGGGTATAGCCGCTAAGCACATTGGAAAATAAAGTGATCACTCTTTTTACATTTTTGCGCTTGATGCTTCCGTAAGTGCTGGTATAATCAACATCAACGAGGGTGGTGATAGGAATTTGCTTGACTGCGCCACGGTCTGCCTGGTCACGATATACTATTTTCATATTGAGCAATTCCGAAAGGCTCTGGCGTTGCACTTCCATATTGCGCAACTGAATTTTATATTCATCTTCTCCATCTTTTATTTTAGAAACCTCCCTGCCAAATAATGCGGTACGCAGTTGCTGGCCAATCTGGGAAGTTGAAATTCCTGCTGTAAGCGCCCGCTCACGGTTAACCCTAAGTGTAATTTCAGGGTTGGTAAGATCCACATCCATTTTTAATTCTTCGATACCCGGTATCTGGAGGCTATCGAGATATTTCTTTAAAGCCTTTGCAGTTGAAGTAAGGTTATCAAAATCTTCACTCGCCACTTCAACATTTATTGGCGGATCTGTTGGAGGGCCGCTATTTTCCTGCGCCACTGCGATCTGGGCGCCGGGAATTCCTTTTACAACATTTCTTATTGAATCAAGATAGGGTTCTGTGGATTTGCCATGCCTCTTTTCATATTCAACAAATGAAACCTGTACCCGGCCAAGGTTTGGCTGTGTACTGCGGTCGCCGCTGCTCGGGTCTGATGCGCCTACAGCCACATTGGAAATGACACTTTCAACAATTGGATTACGTTTTCCATCAGCTCCATCCAAAACTTTAGTAACCCGTTTTTCCAGGACATTTGTTATAGAATCAGTGTAATCAACACTGGTACCAACAGGCATTTTCAAATAGACATAAATAAAGTTGGGATCTCCTTTCGGAAAGAAAACTACCGGCACTTGTCTTACCACAAAAACCATAACAGAAAATATAAGCAAACAAAAAGTTCCCAGGAGCAGCCAAACGGGTTTCCATCCGGTGAGAGCCCACTTTAAAAGTGTTTCGTAGCGATGCATAATTGCAGGTAAGGCTTTATTTTGAAAGCTATGAATAAGCCCGTCGAAAACATACCTGTTTAAAACTACAACCAAAGAAAAAAGAATGAGAATATTACCGGCGAAGGTTACGCCGGCAAGATCCAATAAAATTCCTGCGCCAAGTGGCACCCAAAATGCAGGCCGCTTAAATATTTCCGATTTTCTTTTTACCCCTTCTTCATCGGGATGATTCATAAAGTCAACCGCAAACACCGGGTTCATTATAAACGCTACTATCAACGAAGCCGTTAAAGTAAAAATGAGCATGGTAGGCAGGTAGATCATGAATTTCCCGATAATTCCCGGCCAGAAAAGCAAGGGAAAGAAAGGAGCCAATGTGGTGAGAGTTCCGGATAACACGGGGATAAATATCTCTCCGGCCGCCATTCGCGCCGATTCCATGGCAGATAGCTTTCCTTTATTCTGCACAAATATTCTATGGGTATTTTCTATTACCACAATCGCATCGTCCACAATAATTCCCAGCCCGAACAGCAGGGCAAACAGCACCATAAAATTTAAAGTAACATCAGAACCGGTAATCAGTGCCGCCGCGGGCAAAAACAAAAATGCCACAAACATGCTAAGCGGTACGGACAAGGCTACAAAGAATGCATTGGTAACTCCCATAAAGAACATAAGTATGAGCAACACCAGCATAAACCCAATGACAATTGAATTTACCAGGTCGTTAAATGAAGTACGTGTGGCCCGGCTCATATCGCCTGTTATAACTACGTTCAGGTTTTCGGGAAATATATTCCCCCGCATTTCTTCTACCGCTTTTTTTACATCATCCGATGTTTGAATTAAATTTTCTCCCTGCCGTTTAATTATATTTAGGGTAACTACATTTTTACCATTAAGCCGCGCATAGCTCTCGCTGTTCTTCACCGTATCTTTTATTGTCGCGATATCTTTTAGATAAATTGGAGCGCCGGCGGTATTGCGAACGATTATTTTTTCAATATCGAAGGCGTTTTTGAACTGGCCCTTTACCTGCAGCGTTCTTTTCATGTTTCCTACATCAAGCAATCCACCGGAGATATCTGCATTTTCTCTTTGTACGGCGCCGGCAATATCATCAAAGGTTACATTGGCGCTCTGCATTTTATAATTATCCACATTTATCTGGAATTCTCTTTCCGGGGCGCCCACTATATCGACCCGCGTAATTTGAGGGAGGTCTTCCAGCTTATCCTTTGCATCATCTGCAAATTTTTTCAATCGCATCATATCAAAGTTGCCACTGAGGTTTACAAACATGATCGGGAATTCACTAAAGCTTATTTCCTGTACTTT
>JALZAJ010000162.1 GCA_030948465.1 Bacteroidota bacterium | reverse complement strand
GAAAATAAAAGTGCCGCCGGGCAGGTTATCCATATTATCCAGGTAAGTTACTTTGTTGCCTGCATGGTTAATTCTTTCCTTATGCAGGATGGCATCAATGTGCTGTATGGAAGTTTTTTCAGTAAACTTATATTCAGGATTTCCTTTGAGCCAATACATCTTAAACCGGTAATGATCGTGCCTGCGACATTCAAAGCAGGGGCGGTGACCCGCAGAGAAGGCACTCGCCTCATCTACAAAAAAGAGCTCAGTATATAACCCCGGAGACATCACGGTTCTTCGCCTTTCTTTGAACTGAAGCACACAGGTAAGCCATGCCTTTAGCTTAAAAGGCCTTTGTATAAATTTTGTATGATCATGCAATTGCCCGCGGTTGCCCAACCACGATCCCCGTGCTTTAGTGTCAATAATATTACCATAAGGATCAACCCTGTTCTGCATGGTGATTTATTAAAACATTAAGTTACGATAATAGAAGAAAAGTCTCTTGAAATTAAAGCGGCTGTGTATCGCTTAATTTGCGTTGACATCAGCGCGCTGTGAAATGATGCCGGCAGCGTTTTGTCGCCAGCTTACGCTACGGGGCCATTTATCCCAAACTGTTTTTAGCGGAAATCTTTTCAGCCAGCTTCTCATTATTTATACCCCGCGGTATGAAAAAAATAATGGGTGATATAATAAAGCAGGTATAAGATAAATATACATTTACAAAAGCCAGCGGGATGGAAGCCAGGTACACGAATGTAGCTATGATTGCTTTGGTTCGTTCTCTCAGCGATACATTGAATATCTTCCGGGTTAACGCCTTGTTCGTATCGGTATGTACCAGCTGATGACAGATACTATAGTTTCGCATCAGCACAAAAGATAAGGTGGTAAGTAACATGACTGTTCCATAAATAACGGGTGCAATAGGAATAAAGGGGTTCGCCCCTACAATAGCTGTGGCGAAAGGAATAAGACTCAGCACAAAAAGAAATAAGAAATTTTGCCACAACAAAACGACATCAGTTTTCTCAAGCAGGTTAAACATGTGGTGGTGATTTGTCCAGAATATACCTATCATCATAAAGCTGAATGCATACGTAATAAAATAAGGCAGCAGGAACTTTAAATAATGTACCGTTTGAGCGGTAGTGGTAATATGTTTATCCAATACCGGCAGTTTAAGTGCGAGAATCATGATAGTAATAATAATGGCGATAACACCATCACTCAATGATTCCAGCCTGTTAGTATTGATTTTCATAGGGAGCAGGATTTTACGTATGGAACGTAAATAGTAAAAAGTTATTTGAAACGACACAACGACCTGATTCTTTTTGTCATTATTTTTTAATAAGAGGAATTCAAATGCTACCTTGAATCATTTTAATCAGCAACGCGTTATTCATCAACCTGATTTAAAATCATAAATCTTGATTCTTTAATTTGCAAATCACACAATTTCCTACAACTTCGCACGAATTGAAAATTTTTTGAATATTCTTTAACCTATGGGCTTCTTTAATTTCTTTACGCAGGAAATCGCCATTGATCTTGGCACGGCAAATACGCTTATAATTTATAACGATGAGGTGGTTGTAAACGAGCCATCTATTATCGCTTTAGATCGAAATAACCCTAAAATTGTACTGGGTGTTGGCAAAAAAGCATTAATGATGCATGAGAAAACGCATGAAAGTATTCGTACCATCCGCCCGCTAAGGGATGGCGTAATCGCGGATTTTAATGCGGCAGAATTGATGATGAGGGAAATGATAAAAAAGATCAATCCTAAAAGATCTTTATTTACTCCAAGCTGGCGCATGATGATTTGCATACCCAGCAGCATCACGGAAGTGGAGAAGCGTGCCGTAAGAGATAGTGCGGAGCAGGCAGGAGCCAAGGAAGTGTATCTTGTTCATGAACCACTGGCTGCTGCATTGGGAATGGGCATTGATGTAGAAGAACCGGTAGGCAATATGATCGTTGATATTGGCGGAGGCACTACCGGCATCACCGTCGTGGCATTGGCTGGCATTATTTGCGACCAATCGATTCGTATAGCAGGAGATGAGTTCACATCAGATATTGTTGACACGATCCGCAGGTATCATAGCTTGCTTATTGGCGAGCGTACAGCAGAGCAAATTAAACTCCAGATAGGTGCAGCCATGAAGGATATTGATGACCCGCCGGAAGATATGCGTGTGCATGGGAGAGATCTTGTGACAGGCATACCCAAAGAAATAATAGTTACCTACCAGGAAATAGCAGAAGCATTAGATAAATCAATATTTAAAATAGAAGAGGGAATTTTAAAAGCATTGGAAACAACACCACCTGAAATTGCCTCTGACATATACAACCGCGGCATGTTTGTAACCGGGGGCGGCGCCTTATTACGGGGGATCGATAAAAGGCTTCAAAATAAAATTAAATTACGCGTTCACCTGGCAGATGACCCACTTACCAGCGTAGTGAAAGGTACCGGGCTCGCATTGAAACATTACGATAGCTATCCGTTTATTATGCGGTAATAATTCTTGCTTGCAGGCAATGTTGCTTACGTTAGGGCTTGCTGCTGTGCTGGCATTTATCTTTGTCAGCTCTCACGTCAAAAGCGTAATATTCCTATCGGCAGAATGCTCCTGGAAAGTTCTCAACAATTTGGATTATTTAATGAAGGTTTCACAAAAGGCTGGATGGTGGCTATAGATTCTATTAATGATCAAATAAAAAAATACCCGGAACGTTTGAAAAATATTAATCCGGAAGATTTTGGCGTCGCTTTTTCTAAATTAGTTGATACATTTGCACACATCAATTCCTCTTCAATTTACACCCAACTTACCTCATTAAATAGCCTGGTACTAAAAGCCGAAACAAAAAAGGGAAATGTTTACACGGAAGTATTTTTTGACGAAGCAACCGGCTGGCAAATTGAAACCATTGTCAATATTTTTAAAAATCAGCAACTTGATATTAATAATTCTGGTTTATTAGATGATATGATTTTAGCAATAAAGCAATATTTTGACAATCCGGAAATAGATTATTTATCCTACCTGAATCAAACTGCTGAATATGCATTACCCGGAACAGCTTTTGCCACAGCCGAATTTTAAAGAGATTACTGAAAATTTATCAGGTTATGGGCTTGAGCCAAAATATTCTTTGTCAGTGACAAGCTCAGCAGAAGCTTCCGTATAGGTTCGAAAAGGTGATGGACCTGAGAAGAAATCCACATTTACTTAATTATTCTTCGTTCTGCGTCAGAAAAAAAATAATCCTGTAACACCTGTTGAACTTCCTGCCCGCTGTGTAATGTTCTTTCGGTTATTACTTCCCCATCCGTTATCTTAAATATATTTCCCGTTAAGGTTATTCTTCCGTACTGTGTTGGCAGCGAGCAAATTATTTTTTGCATGAAATGAGATTCCGGGCTCGTTTGATGATAAAGGCATCTTGGATAAAATTCTTCTATGTACCTTTCTTTTCCCGAGAATTTGTACTCCGGTATATATTGCCCCTTATCATCCTTTTTTGCAACCACCCAATCATTGCCACTAATCTTTTCTATTTTAAAAATACCCCGTGGATCATTTGTTTCTTTTCCATCTTCAATTTTAACGGGTGAGAGGGCAAACTCTCCAAACCCCACATCTGAAAGATAAAGCCCGTCTTCCAATGATACCGTTATTGCCAGGTGATCATATTCCGGGCTATAGATTTTTGTTTTATCATTATATACTCTTGCCGATATCATGGTGGCCTTAAATCCAATTTCCTTCAGCAA
The DNA here is from genome assembly GCA_030948465.1 of Bacteroidota bacterium. GTDB lineage: Bacteria > Bacteroidota > Bacteroidia > Chitinophagales > Chitinophagaceae > Ginsengibacter. The sequence continues at coordinate 1,533 of JALZAJ010000162.1, read as the reverse complement.
TTGATAAAACAATCCATTTAATTCATAACAAAAACCTCCTCTCTTATTAATCACGATTTTATTAAACAAATTACCCAGGTCTATTTTTATATGATGCTGAATGTCGAGGTTTTCAAAAGGCACATGCATGAGATGCGCCAGTTGAAGTTGGTTGAGTACTGCTAAACTGGTATTGGCAGAACCAACATAATGTATCCTTTCAAAGTATTGTTGCAGGTCTATCATGCTCACGAACTTTTGTTGCTTATTCCTTATCTCCAAATTAACGGAAATAAGCTATCAATTAATAAAACCCACATGGGCTCAAACAATTTACATCCAACGGTTGGTCTTTTTATTGAATGGGTTAACGGAATTTTCCTGGATTTTACCGGGGAGATAATGTTTGGACGATAGAGACTAAGCCTGCGTTGGTGTTCCGTAAAAATCTTCAACCCTACAAACCCAAAGCCGCCGTTGTTGCGTGTTCGTGCTGATGGCTTTTGCAGCCGGGCAGACACCAACAACCAGGAAAGAAGCTTCGAAATAAAAGCAGGCAAAACTTTTTTTATTTTAGAATATATTTTCAAAAACCAAATCCAATAGCTATCGGATCATCTATCCAGTTTCGTAAAACCTTGCTGAGGAATAATAGTAATCCAAATCATTTTTTGACAATTGCCATTTGCCGCTTACTGGATTAAAGTGGATATAATTTAATTTTTGTTTCGCTATTTCTTTATCATATATCTCAACTCCCAAAGAATCTCTTTGCCATATTTCATGACTTTTATTTAGCGCAGCGACTTCAAATAGTTTTAACTTACCAATAGTTTTTTAAATGCAGCAAAAAATATATGAGCTGTAAATTTCAATAAACTTCCTTTTGGTGTTTCTTTTCCATTCATTCCATCTTGCGACCATATCGGGTGAATATGCTTAAGTATCCCGATAGTTATCGGGATAAGTGCCTACAATTAATTAATTTATCCTCTGATATTTTTTTAAAGAACTTATAATCATTTTTTTGTTCTCTTCAGGCTCTAATAAAGAAGCCAAGCATGAATGGTTGCAGTGCAGAAATAAATTTTGTTTAACTCGGTGTATGACTTTCTGATTTGTGGATGTACAAAATAAATATAATAAACAAAAAGTGTTTCGTGGGCCCCGAACCACGGAATGCGGATAAATTCCTGCCGAAATTGAAGAGAGTATTAAACCGATGTCCAAATATTGAAAAAGAATAAAATTTTAATGGTATATTTTTTGCATAAAGAAGCCCGTATCTCCAGACTCTAAAATTTCCACTTCTAACACGCTTAAATCTTTCAAAATTTTCTAACAACTCTAATTTTCCTGATTATGAAATCCTTCTACTCATTATGCAGGATACATTTGATATTAATTTTATCGTTTGTATTCCTCAGTATTCATACTAATGCACAAACATTAACTGCCCGTCCTAATGTTTCAATGGCACCAAACACAAACGGTTATTATGAATACTTACCCCTTGGTTATAATCCTGCCGGAAGTCAAACATATCCTGTACTT
>JALZAJ010000156.1 GCA_030948465.1 Bacteroidota bacterium | reverse complement strand
GGCGTTGCATTCATTCTTTTGGCCTCCCATAGACGAACATAGCCGGAAAGCCTTGCCACTCCGTGACTATCCACTCCCCGGAGATCTGCGGATAACAACACTCCTGCCGCCACTTCTGCATCTTTTTCGTTGCAACCTATTTTTAAAAAAATTTGCCGGGCAAAAGAATATAAAGCCTGGTAACTGTAAATTTTTGACATGGCGCAAATGTAAGTGATATGTATAAAAGCAAGGTGAGCTGCTGCCTTAGTTGCTCCCCAAAGAACTATCGATGAAGGGCTGCGGGATGGAAGCGGAAAGCCCGGTGAAGGTTTTGAGCAGAGCCTTGTGCCGTACTTGCAGCGTACAGCCCGAACTGCAGATGAAAGGAGAATTATTGATGAGAGCCCCGAATAATTACTGCAGCCTTTCATCGTCTTTACATCGGATGGCTTACTGCGATCTTTTAGATTTTAAATTTCACCTTTTAGATTTTAGATTTGCCTGATTGAGTAACTAACAGGTGAATTAAACAATTAATTTATAACCCAGATGGGAAGAATATTTGAAGTAAGAAAGTCCACCATGTTTGCCAGGTGGGATAAAATGGCGAAGCAGTTCACGCGGATTGGAAAAGAAATAGACATTGCTGTAAAACAAGGCGGCCCCGATCCTGATAATAATTCTGCTTTGCGGCGCTGCATCATTAATGCCAAAGCGGTGAATATGCCAAAAGACCGTGTGGATGCGGCTATTAAGCGGGCAATGGGTAAGGATAAAACCGACTATCATGAAGAGGTTTATGAAGGATACGCACCTCACGGCGTTGCAGTGCTTGTTGAAACTGCCACTGATAATCCTACCCGGACTGTTGCCAATGTGCGTATGCATTTTAATAAAGCCAATGGATCGCTTGGCACCAGCGGAAGCGTGGCTTTTATCTTTAATCACCTGGGCGAATTCAAAATAAAAAATAATGGACTTGATATGGAAGAACTTGAGCTGGACCTTATAGATTTTGGACTGGAAGAAATAGGTGAAGACAGCGAAGGAAACATCATTATCCGCACGCCTTTCAACGAATTCGGTAATATGAATAAAGCGCTGGAAGAAAAAGGAATTGAGGTTATAACGGCAGAGCTTACCCGAATTCCCACGACTGTGGTTGACCTTCCTGAAGAACAGGCTAACGAGGTTTTAAAACTCGTTGATCATCTTGAGCAGGACGATGATGTACAAAAAGTATATCACAATTTGAAATAAAAAAAGCCGCCTCATTGCAGAATGGTGGCGGCTTTAGTGTTTCGTATTTTACTTTACCGTATTGGGTTCAACTGTTTTATCATCGCTATCGTGATGTCTTTTATCGCGTCTTAAGTCCCGGTGATCTTTTTTTACGTCGTGAACGTCCTTGTTGCGGTCCTTACTATCTGCTCTCACATCCTTTTTATCTGCGCTGAGGTCTTTTCGATCTTTATTGATATCGACCTTGTCGTTTTTTAAATCGGCTTTATCTTTTGCCCAATCATTTTTATTATCTCCTTTTTTATCCAGCATCAGATCTTTTTTGTCATTTTTATAATCCGTTACATCTTTACCTAAATCTTTTTTGTCAGATTTAATGTCCTGCTTGTCTTTAGGAATATCTTTATTGTCTCTATGAATATCTTTCCTGTCATGGTGAATATCCACTCTGTCACGATGCCTGTCCATATTCATGTGATTACGGATAGGCCGGGTGCGCATCGCGACATTGGTTTGAGCATTTGCGATCGTTATCATACATATTCCAATAATTAATAACGATAAGATTTTTGTTTTCATAATTTACTTTTTTTAATGTTTTTTAAAAGTTGGTTCGTTATTGAGACTGTTAAAAAATCCCGCCGTTTATTTGTCATAAAAAAATTACAAAACGAGTTATTATGTATTTTTATTGAAAGCTGCATCTCAGGCTATACAACTACTTAATATTGTTTTTATACCTGTTTAAATTGATCCCATGGCCACTAAAAAAAGATTATTACCCGGTATTTATTTTCTATTACTTTCATTTTGCATCGTTCTAACGGTAAATGCACAACAAACAACTGACAATTATAATATGCAATGGAAAAAAATTGATTCGTTCGTAAGCAAAGGGTTAACTAAATCAGCGCTGGAAGAAGTTGATAAGATTTACACATCAGCAAAAAAGAGCAATAATGATCCGCAGGTAATTAAATCCTTACTGTATAAAATAGCGCTGAATCAAAATATACAGGAAGATGCTTCCGTGAAAAGTATTGATACAATTGAAAGAGAAATTGCCGCTGCGAAAGACCCCGCAAAGTCAATATGGGAAAGCATTACAGCGCAGATGTATTGGAATTATTTTCAACAAAACAGGTATCAGCTTTATCAAAGAACCAATACGGTTAATTTCAATAAAAAAGATATTGCGACCTGGACAGCAGATGATCTTCATAAAAAAATTGGTGACTTATTCCTGGCTTCAATAGACAATGAAAAACTTCTTCAGCAAACAAAGCTGGATCCTTTCGACGCAATTATTTTAAAAGGAGATGTGCGTTACCTGCGCCCAACACTTTATGACTTATTAGCACATCGTGCATTGGATTATTTTAAAAGTGATGAGCGTGATATTACCCGGCCTGCGTATGCATTTGAAATAAAAGATAAAGAGTCGTTCGCACCGGTGGATGAATTTATACATCATAAATTCTCAACAAAAGATTCCGGATCGCTTCATCATAAAGCAATCCTTGTTTTTCAAACCCTTTTGGCATTTCATGAAAATGATGCCAAGCCTGATGCATTGATTGACGCTGATATTGAGCGCATCAATTTTATAAATCAGTATGGCGTGATGGAAAATAAGAACGATCTGTACATTGAAGCTTTACAACATATAAGTCAAAAATATAGCGACAATCCTGCATCGGCGCAAGCTTCGTTTATTATTGCTCAGGAGATATACAACAAAGCTTCGCAAGCATCTCAAAAAAAAGATTCTACCCAAAAATATTCCGTAAAAAAGGCGAAGGAAATGCTTGATGCAATTATAAAAAAATTTCCTTCAAGTGAAGGTGGCATCAATGCAAAAAATTTACTCAATCAAATTCTACATCCGCAAATAAATTTAACGACAGAAAAAGTAAATGTTCCGGGACTTCCTTTTAGAACATTAGTTACTTATAAAAATTTCAAAACAATTTATTTCCGTTTGATTGAATTAACTCCGCAGCTAAAAAAAGAGGTTACTAAAAATTATGATAACAATAAGGTATTTCAAACATTAACGGCTATTAAAAGTTTAAAGAACTGGAGACAGGATTTACCCATCGCAGATGATTATATTTCACGTGCTGTTGAAGTAAAAATTGATGCGTTGCCCGTTGGTGAATATGCATTGATCGGTAGTGCCAGCGAAGTTTTCAACCTTGATAAAAATCCGCTGGCTGCGCAATATTTTTATGTCTCTGATATAAGCTTTATTAATAGCGGCTCACAGTACTTTGTGCTGGATCGCAGTACAGGCCGGCCTCTCGAAGGAGCGAACGTGCAGGTATGGAACCAGGAATATAATTATAACATTCGTGATTATAAATTGACGAAACAAGAGTTGCTTACGACTGATAAGAATGGGTATGTAAAATTGCCCATCCCGGCAAAAGATGCCAACCGGAATGTAAGATTAGAGATCACGTTTAAAAAAGATCGGTTGTTTTTAGACGATCAGCAATACATTTATAACTATGATGCAAGCGCTAATGACGATGATTATGATGA
>JALZAJ010000154.1 GCA_030948465.1 Bacteroidota bacterium | reverse complement strand
TAGTGCCCCAGTGGCCAACTACAATCGGCTTTACATGCTCGAGTTTCAGAGGCTCTTTTAAAAGCGGGTTATCGTACAAATAGATTTGCCCGACAGAAAGATAATTGGCAGCGCGCCAGTAGGCATTTATTTTTTGTAATAGTGATGGTGATAAAGTTTGAACTTCGGCATCTATAATTTCAGCTTCCATAATATTTATTTTAATTGATTTTTATTTTTTTAAAATTCTTTTATTTTACTTTCAACATACTTGCATTGATGGCTACAACGATAGTACTAACTGCCATTAACGCGGCACCCGCAGCAGGGCTTAATAATATGCCCCAATGATATAATACACCGGCTGCAAGTGGCAGCGCCACTACATTGTAGCCTGTCGCCCACATTAAATTCTGAATCATTTTGCGATGTGTGGCTTTACCAAATAAAATCAAACTAACAATGTCCTTTGGATTGCTGTTTACCAAAACGATCCCTGCGGTTTCTGCGGCAATATCACTGCCGCTGCCCACTGCAATTCCTATATCCGCCTGTGCCAAAGCGGGGGCGTCATTTACACCATCGCCGGCCATGGCAACGAATTCGCCTTTGCTTTGCAAGTCTTTTATTTTTTCTAATTTTTGATCGGGCAATACTTCGGCAATAAAACTTTCCATGCCCAACGTTTCACTTACCGCTTTTGCTACCATATTGTTATCTCCTGTAAGCAATATTGATTTGATATTATTTTCTTTCAGCGTTGTAATGGCGTCCGCAGATTCGGGTCGTATTTCATCAGATAAAGCAATGTATCCTGCCAGATCATTGTTGACAATTACAAACACTACTGTTTCCGTATCGGTTGCTTTGAACCCATCGGGAACCGTGATATTTTTTTCTTTTAGATAGCCGGGACTAACCACCAGTATTTTTTTGCCTTCAACCGTTGCTTCCACACCTTTGCCGGTAATAGCATTAAAATTTTCTGTTGCAGGAATAGTGATGTTTAATTCTTTTGCTTTTTGCAGAATGCCCGTTGCAATGGGATGTTCAGATCTTTGCTCTAATGATGCAGCGAGGCGAATGATTTCATTTTCATTTAGCGTCACCCCTGATCCCTTTTCTCCAAAGGAGTCCATTCGGATAAAAGAGAGGGGAACTACTTTTGATACTTCAAATTTTCCAACGGTTAGCGTACCTGTTTTATCAAATACGATGGTTGTTATTTTCCTTGCATTTTCAAATGATGTTCTGTTTTTAATAAGTAAGCCATTTTTAGCTGCCAATGAAGTTGATCTTGCCACCACTAACGGTACAGCCAACCCTAAAGCATGCGGGCAACAAATAACAATTACTGTTACCATTCTTGCCATAGCAAACTCCAATGACTGTCCTGTGAGATACCAATAAAGGAATGTACCTGTGCCTGCAATTAGTGCGATTAATGTGAGCCACCTTGCAGCGGTATCTGCCAGCAATTGGGTTTTTGATTTTGCTTTCTGAGCATCATCAACCAGCTTTACAACTTGTGAAAGAAAAGAATCTTTTGCAGCATGAGATACGGTGACTTTAAAAGAACCGTTACCGTTAATAGAACCTGCAATTACTTTATCTCCTTTAATCTTTTTTACCGGCTTCGATTCCCCCGTAAGCATTGATTCGTTCAGGTAACTTTCGCCTTCCAATATCATTCCGTCGGCTGCTACTTTTTCTCCGGGTTTTACAAGAATGACATCCTTCTCTTTAAGTGTATTTGTTTTTACATCATGCACCTTATCATCTGTGACCTTATGAGCATCATCCGGCATTAACTTCACCAATAATTCTAATTCTTTAGATGCTCCTGCAATGGATTTCATTTCAATCCAATGACCAAGCAACATGATAAGTATTAATGTTGCCAGCTCCCAAAAAAAATCCATTCCTTGTAAACCAAATACGGTTGCTGAACTATAGATATATGCTACGGATATAGCAAAGCCTATCAGGGTCATCATGCCGGGGTTTTTGTCCTGTAATTCTGTTACCAATCCTTTTAAAAAAGGCCAACCACCATAAATGAATGCTAGGGTGGATAAAGCAAATAAAATATAAGATGAACCGGTAAATTCCCAATTGACACCCATGAAACGCTGTATCATTGGCGAAAGCAACAAGATGGGAATGGTTAATATCAGCACTGCATAAAAACGTCTCTTAAAATCAGCGATCATCATTTTGTGATGATCATGATCAACCATGCCCATTGGTGGATTATCATCATGTTTCATACCATTGTGGTTCATTTTTGAATGATCCATTTCAGGCATTTTTGCAGGCTTTTTAGTAAGTATTTGATGTTCCATTTTTTTATTCATAATTCGTTAAATAGCATGAAGTGTTTTTCTGCTATGGTTGCTGATCATTATTCATCATGGTCAACAGAAAAAAACTTTCTTTAACAGCAAGTACACTATGTGGAATATTTTCCTGTAAAGAAATCATTACTCCTTTTTTCATGGAAATTGTTTGTTCCTGAGCTGTGAATTTTATTTCGCCATCCAGTACCTGTACATTAATATGGCCTTTAGCTATATGGGTTTTTAATTCAGCTTTTGCGTGCAACCCAATCAATACTACGGCCATATTATCTGATTTAAAAACACTAATTGAGTTACGATCACTGTCTGCCCAGGTTATTTCCTCTTTTAGCTGGGCGATAAATTTATTCAGATCTATTTCAACTAAAGAAGCATTCAATAAACGATCACCTTCGGGACGCAGTGGTGTGGCTTCATTCGATTTATTTTTCATTATTTCTTTTTTAAACAGTGATAGCCCGACAGGATGGTCAGGATGTGTTTTCAACCTTGCAATTATTGCATCTGTTGCAGCATCTGCAGAAATTCCATAGCCATTTACTAACACGCCTTTCATGTCACCCTTAACAGAGGATATCGCATACAATACCGACTGGTCTTCCGGATCAGACGCACCTTCAAACCGGTACACCT
>JALZAJ010000153.1 GCA_030948465.1 Bacteroidota bacterium | reverse complement strand
TAATAAGAATTCCGTTGAACTTTTCAATGGATCCCAACTCCCATGACCTATAAGTTTCCATTGAAAAATTTTCAAAGTTATCCCTGTCGGTTAGTGTAGTGTCTATAGTGATAATAATAACTTGTATGGACGTTTTCGAACTGAAATCCATGATCATGGTTTCAAGGTTTTTTGTTTCCGGCGCAGTAAACAAATTTTCAAAATCGTTTACAAAGCCAATCGGCTCGGGAATTTTAAATTGAGCATTCGTTGTTGGAAAATTTCCACTCTTATTCTGAGCAAAGCAATTGGCGCAGCTAAATAATAAAAAAATAAACAGGTAATCGAATGAACGCAAAAGGACTTTCATAGGCAGTGTTTTTAATTCTTATACATTTAAACGCGGAGCTTATAAATTTATTTTTGAGAATTTTGATTTACCAATCACGCTTTTTTAAATTTTCCGCTTATCCCTGCATTCCCCCATTTTCATAAATAGAAAAGCTATACGTATCATTTTAAATACCTTCGTAGCAATTTTTTTAAAAGTTAAATAACAAATATGTCGCTAATGAAAAGATCAACACTGATGATGGCTATATGCCTTTTTGCCTTGAGCGGTTTGCATGCCCAAAAAATATCGTTCACTGAATATGACTTGCCTAACGGACTCCACGTAATACTTCACCAGGATAAAAAAGCGCCTGTAGTAGCCGTAACCGTTTATTATCATGTGGGTTCAAAAAATGAAGAAGTAAACCGTACGGGCTTCGCACATTTTTTTGAGCACCTGCTGTTTGAAGGAACTGATAACATAAAGCGCGGTGAGTTCTCAAAATATGTAACGAGCAATGGTGGAAGAGACAATGCCACAACCTCACAGGATCGCACATATTATCATGAAGAATTTCCATCAAACCAACTTAAGCTTGGCCTTTGGCTGGAAAGCGAGCGTATGCTCCATTCCGTTATAAATGAAGTGGGAGTTAAAACACAAAACGAAGTGGTAAAAGAAGAAAAACGCCAGCGCATTGACAACCAACCGTACGGGCATTTCGTTGAAGCCATATTTTCAAAATTATTCACGCTGCATCCCTATCACTGGCAACCGATAGGATCGATGGCAGACCTCGACGCGGCCACGCTGGGTGAATTTCAGGCCTTTTTCAAAAAATATTATATCCCGAATAATGCCGTATTAAGCATTGCCGGCGATATCAATATCGACAGTACAAAAAAATTAGTGGCTGCTTATTTTTCGGATATTCCAAAGGGCGCTCCGGTGGTGCAGCCTAACATAAAAGAATTACCAATTACTCACGAGATCATTGATACCACGTATGATGCTAATATCCAGATACCGGCTATCATGGCTGCTTATCGCACACCGGGTAAAGCATCCCATGATTCAAAGGTTTTAAATATGATTACCAGTTATCTCTCCGGTGGCGCAAGTTCCAAACTATACAAAAAAATGGTGGATGATAAAAAGAATGCTTTGCAGGTAGGCGCATTCAATTTTGCATTGGAAGATTATGGAGCATATATCACGTATGCCTTGCCGAATAATAACACGTCACTTCCCACCCTGTTAAGCGACATGGATGAAGAGGTGGCTAAGGTGCAAACGGCTCTTATAAGTGAGAGTGATTATCAGAAATTATTAAACCAGTTTGAAAATGATTATGTAAGCAACAACACGCACATGCTTGATGTTGCAGGAAATCTTTCAGAAAATTATATCATATACCACAACACGGGTCATATAAATGATGTGCTGAATGAATACCGGAAAATTACCCGCAAGGAAATAATGGACGTTGCCAAAAAGTACCTCAACAAAAATCAAAGAGTGGTTATGTATTACCTGCCGAAATCATCTAAATAATTGATGATTTAAAAATTTAAAACAGCAAAATTTCATTTACAACAATAAATATTATGAAGAAAATAATTATATCCATTTTTAGTTTGCTGATGATAGTGCAGACGCAGGCTCAAAAAATTGACAGAAGTAAACAACCTGAAGCAGGGCCTGCGCCCACCATATCCGTTGGAGAGCCGGTAACCTACAAGCTTTCAAATGGCATCACCGTTTTAGTAGTGGAAGATCATCATTTGCCAAAAATAACCGCAACCTATTCCATTGACCAGGGACCGATTACTGAAGGAGCTAAGGCAGGCGAATTTGAAATGATGGGTAACATGCTGAGTGAAGGCACTACCACCAAAACAAAGGCTCAGTTTGATGAAGCCGTAGAGCAAATGGGAGCAGAAGTAAATTTAAGCGGAAGCAGGTCAACAACTTCTGCGCTCACAAGATATTTTGACAAAGCGTTTATGTTAATGGCTGAAGCATTGCGCAACCCTGCATTTCCGCAGGAGTCTTTTGATAAAATAAAATCTCAAACTCTTACTGGTCTTAAAAGCAATGAGAAAAATGCAAAAGCGATTTCGGCAAGAGTTGTGAACGCCCTCACATTTGGCCCTGCTCATCCTAATGGTGAATTTGAAACCGAAGAATCAGTAAATGCGCTTACCCTCGACGACATAAAAAATATGTATCATCAATATGTTACCCCTTCCCGTGGCTATCTCACTTTTGTGGGCGACATAAGGCCTGCTGATGCGAAAGCCCTTGCGCAAAAGGCTTTTGGTGATTGGAAAGGCACTGACCTTGCTTTACCCAAACTTGCGATCGTTAATAATCCAGCTAAGACTGAAGTAGATCTCATTGACGTTCCCAACGCAGTGCAAAGTGAAATAACTGTTGTAAATCTTGTAGATATTCCTATGAGTAATCCGGATTATTTTCCACTGTTATTGGCAAACCAGATTTTGGGCGGCGGCCCGGAAGGGCGTCTGTTTATGAATCTCCGCGAAAAGCATGGATATACTTATGGTTCGTATTCATCAATAAGTGCAGGACGGTTTCAAACAAAATTCAATGCCGCCGCTTCTGTGAGAAATGAAAAAACAGATAGCGCTGTTTTAGAAATTCTTAAGGAAATAAACATGATGCGTACTCAACAGGTAAGTGCCGAAGAATTAAAAAATGCAAAAGCATTATACAATGGATCGTTTGCGCTTGGCCTGGAAGATCCGGCGCGTACAGCAGCATTTTCAAGTAATATTCTTATCAATAACCTGCAAAAAGATTTTTATAAAACCTATCTGCAAAAGATAAATAGTGTAACCGCTGCAGACGTGCAGCGGGTTGCTCAAAAATATTTTAACCATGATAACACACGAATCGTAGTAGTTGGCAAAGCTGAAACGGTAACTCCGGGCTTAACTGCAATGGGTTACCCGGTAAAAATGTATGATAAATATGCTAAAGAAGTTGAGATGAAAACGACGGCAGCAACCACAACTTCAATAAGTCCCGACGAAGTAATCAGCAAATATATTAAGGCCATAGGAGGAGAAGATGAACTTAAAGAAATAAAGTCAGTTGAGCTTTCCGGAAAAATGAATATGCAGGGCATGAGCCTGAATTATGAGCAAAAAAAGATGG
>JALZAJ010000138.1 GCA_030948465.1 Bacteroidota bacterium | reverse complement strand
TTGCAGCAACCAACAAAGACTTACTGGAATTTACGCATACGGGCAGGTTCAGGGAAGACTTGTATTACCGGTTAAATACAGTGCCTATAAGGGTTCCGGCGCTGCGTGATCGTAAAGAGGATATTCCTTTACTCTTTAGAAAGTTCGCTGTTGATTTTGCGGATCGTTATAAATCTCCTCCTGTTCAATTAGATGAAGATGCGAAAAATGTGTTAGTCAGTTATCCCTGGCCGGGAAACGTACGGCAGTTAAAAAACATAGCAGAGCAAACCTCGGTGCTTGCAAAGGATAAAAATATTACTGGTGAGGACATGAAGAAATTTTTGCCGGAAACTAATTTTACCCGGCTGCCTGTGCTTTCTTCAGCAAGCCCGCACGGAAGCAACCAAAAGGAATTTAATAACGAAAGAGAGATCCTATATAAATTGTTTTTTGATGTAAAAAAAGATGTGACCGAATTGAAAAGAATGTTTTTTGATGTAATGCAAAATCCTTCATCAATAAATGGCAGCCATAGTTTTCAGAATGAAAATCTTATTGAAAACTACCGCAATGAACAACCGGCGTCTGGCCTGTCACATCAACCCGTTGTTCTTAATCATAATGACATCGATAAGCACCAGGAAGTGGAAGAATCATTAAGCATTATGGATGCGGAAAAAGATCTTATTATAAAAGCCCTAAAGAAACACCGGGGAAAAAGAAGGGACGCTTCTTCCGACCTTGGCATAAGCGAACGCACACTATATAGAAAATTGAAAGAATATAATATAAACGAATAGCGCTCCTGAACTCATTTTGCAATGCGCAATTTATTACTCTAATCACCGGCATTAAAATTCATTCATTTTGACAATAAAATACCCGGCCATATCACCGAAGGTTTTCACTTTCAAATTTGCCCTCTTATGCTTTTTACTTTTGAACATAACGGGTTGCGCTACCTGTAAATATTCTACGAAGGATACAGCCCCTATCCCACCGGAAGTTAAAACCTTCAGGGTAAATTATTTTGAAAATAAAGCGCGATATGTAAACCCGCAGATCACCCCGCAAATAACAGAGAAACTAAAACAAAAGATCATAAGCCAGACAAGGTTAAGGCAAACAAACAGTGATGACGCCCATTATGATATTAGCGGATACCTGTCGGATTACAGCGTAACCACCACAGGTATTGCCAATCAAAATGCAAGTACGAACAGGTTAAATGTTACCTTCCACCTGGTTTTTAAAAATACATTAGACTCAAAAAAAGATTTTGAAAGCGACGTAACCAGTAACTATGATTTCAAAGCGGACCTCACATTACCGCAGGCAGAATCACAATTGGGCGATGAGATTGTAAAAAATGTTACCGATGCCATTTTCAATAAGATCTTTTCAAACTGGTAAAACATAAATATTTTCATGGACGCAGGAGTTAATTATTCTGAAGCTTTTTATTCAACTATTGTAAACGATATTGATGCGCTCAAGAAAAATGTGGAGGATTATCCTTACAGCGCTTTTACAAACTATTTACTTTTAGTTCACTGTAGAAATACCAGCAATCCTGAATTTGAAAAACTTGCAAAAAAAACAGCGCTGTATTTTAATAATAAACATTGGCTGCAATTTCAGTTGTCTGCAATTGATGCGGGATTAAACTGTGATAGACCTGAAAACAGGGAAAATTTTAGGACACAGGCAGTTGAAAACAATTTTGATAAAACCCATTTTGCGATTGCAACTGAAGAGCAGCTAAGCGCTCAAAACGACCACGAACAGAATAAAAATATTGAGGAAGTTTTTATTCCGGAAACACAAACGTTGGGTTTCCATATTGAGGCATTTTCAGAAACCAGCCCGCAACCAGGGTATGCTAATGATTACGGAAATATTGCAGAAGAAGAACCATTTATTCCCGATACACAAACTTTGGGTTTGCACGTTGAAAGTGAACCGTATGACAAAAAAGAGATGTGGGAGAAGGATAATGGTGAGCCCGAAAATAATATGGATCATGAGGAAAATTTTATTCCTGATACGGGTACCATTGGATCCGATTTTCATGAAAATATAAACGATACTGCAAATGAAAAGTTAGAAATGAGGGAAGAGTCTGCAGATGGTACGAGCATTCCGGCGATTGAAAAAAGTATATTCCCGGATGATGAGCCGGTTGCTTTTGAGCCTTTGCACACTATTGATTATTTTGCCTCGCAGGGAATTAAAATTCCGGAGGAAGCTTTAACAACCGATAAACTTAGTAATCAAATGAAAAGTTTTACCGAATGGCTGAGAAGCATGAAAAAATTGCATCCGGAGAAGCTTGCTGAACAGAACAGCCTTGCTGAAACTATAATTCAAAGCGCGGCGGAATCATCTAATATTGATACAGAAGTGCTTACAGAGGCTATGGCTGAAGTGTTGATAAAGCAGGATAAAAAAGAAAAAGCCATTGAAATGTACCACAAATTAAGTTTGATAAATCCCTCTAAAAGCGCTTACTTTGCAGCCAAAATTGAAAGTATAAAATCAACCTGATATGTTAATCGTTTTCGGAACTATCATAATAGTAGCTTCCATAATTTTAGGCCTTATTATTCTTATACAAAATCCAAAAGGCGGCGGCCTTTCTTCATCACTCGGCGGTATAGGAAATCAATTAATGGGCGTTAAGCAAACAACCGATGTACTTGAAAAAGGTACCTGGCTTTTTGCTGGCATCATTGGAGTTCTTTGTCTTACTT
>JALZAJ010000115.1 GCA_030948465.1 Bacteroidota bacterium | reverse complement strand
GCCGCAAACAGGAGATAAAAGCAAAATTGCCGCTCATGCTGGAAGCGACTAATAATTTCCCTGACCTGACTTTTATTGTTGCCAAAGCGCCTTCAATAGAAGATGAATTTTATGAAGAATTTCTTCGCCCTTACAATAATGTAAAAATGGTTTCGGACGATACCTATTCATTATTGATGCAGGCTTATGCAGCGGTAGTAACTTCAGGTACCGCAACTCTTGAAACTGCGTTATTCGGTGTGCCGGAAATCGTGTGCTACAAGGCTGGCAATATTTCTTATGAAATAGCAAAGCGCCTCGTGAAACTAAAATTTATTTCTTTGGTGAATCTCATTATGAACAGAGAGGTTGTGAAAGAATTAATTCAAAATGATCTAACCCCGCAAAATATTACCAGGGAACTCAATGAAATTTTGTATGACCCTGTAAAAAGAGAAAGGATCCAGTTCGATTATTACCTCCTGAAAAAACAACTTACCGAGGGTGGCAATGCTTCCGCGAATGCCGCGAGGATAATCTATGACAGTCTCCGGCAGCATGCATAAAACTTCATGAAAAATTTTTCCTTTAAGAACTGCGATCCCGAAATTTTCTTTTAGTACATCGCTTAATGGCCTTATGCCTTGGAGCAACAATTAGCTGCGTAATAATTTTATTATTATAATAATTATAGCCAATAGAAAAAGAATAATAGAAAGCCTGTTTATGCCGTGCATGTACCCTATCCATTTAGTGCTGGGTGTATCAGGATCTTTTTTTCTTAACCAGAGATATTCGCCGATTTGTTTCCAAACTCCCATTTTTTTTTAACGGTTTATAAGTAAATTGAACAGGTACTTCTGCAACCCGTAAAACCAAAACTGCGTATTTGAATATCAAAGTTAATTATAAACATAAAAGCGAAGATGTATCATGAAAAATATGATAACATTAATGATTCCGGTATTGTTTACTTTATTTAGTTGCGCTCAAAAAAAACAGGAAAAGTATGAAGTAATGAAAGCCGATGCAGCATGGAGAAAACAACTTTCCCTATTGGAATATCATGTCACCCGTGAGGAAGGAACGGAAGCTGCTTTTTCAGGAAAATATTGGGATAACCACCAGGAGGGTATATATAAATGTGTTGCCTGCGGCCAGGAGGTTTTTTCTTCAGAAACGAAATTTGAAAGTGGCACAGGCTGGCCCAGCTTCTATGAGCCGGTAAAAGAAAAAAACGTGGGAGAAACCACTGATAATAGTTTTGGAACGATGAGAACTGAAGTTCATTGCAGCCGGTGCGGAGCTCATTTAGGTCATGTATTTTCAGATGGGCCAAACCCAACAGGCTTAAGATATTGCATCAATTCTGCTGCGTTGTCTTTTGATAAAAAATAGTAGCCAAATCAGACAGGTGTATAATCGCAGTTACCCTCTTAAAAATGCAGCTATGTGATGTTTTGGCTGAGCTATTCAAACTTTAGCACCCGCTTCTAAAGCGGTGATGAATGATTTTGTGCCAAAAGAAAGGGAGTGGCGTGTAGATTTTGCTGTGCAGGAAGAGTGGATGCTTTCTGGCAATCGCTAATTAATTAAGGCCGGAATTTTTTGATAGCTGGGCGTATATTTTATTCAATAATTCCTGCGCATCAAATGGCTTCGAAATAAAATCATCGGCGAGGCATTCACTAAAATGCTTATGCACCCCGAGTTTTGCAGAAAATAAAACAATATGAATATGCTTTGAAAAAGGTTTTGATTTTATTTGTCTGGAAATATTTCTTCCATCTTCACCGCCTAAGGAGACATCCAATAAAATAAGATCGGGTTGAAAAGTTTGAATTTTATTAAAAGTTTCTTTCCACCGGTTTTCGATCTCAACCTCAAATCCTTCTATGGTAAGTATTAGCTTAACAACCTCCAGGATTTCCTCGTCATCGTCAATTACTAAAATCTTTTCCATTGTTGTTTTAATTTAAATCAACAAAAAGGAAAGGTAAACTTTCAACAATAACAATTGCGATTTTTTTTTGAAAAAGAAAAATTGATGGAATTATTCCGGGTAGGCGACCTCAATATTTTTAAAGGGTAGCCTGAAACAAAATGTTGCTCCTTTTCCCCTGGCACTTTGAATAGACATAAGGCCCTTGTGACGTTTTATTATTTCCGATGAAATATAGAGTCCTAGCCCCAAGCCCGGATAGGTATTTTCCTTAGATCCGGTCACCCGGTAAAATCGCTCAAAGACCTTACCCTGCTTATCTTTATCTATCCCAATTCCATAGTCTCTTATACACACTTTAATATGCAATTTCCCATTTGCAGAAGTTACTTCGATTTTTTTCGACTGAGGCGAATATTTTATTGCGTTTGATAAAAGATTTGTAAGTACCTGCCCTATCCTGTCCCGGTCACCATATATTGGAATTGTTTTCGCCAGGTTCACGTAGATAAAATGAATTTTCGTAGTTAGCTGCATCTCTCGCACTACATCACAAATCAGCTCATTTAAATCAAAATAAGCAAGATGATATTGCAGCTTGCCACCTTCCATTTTTCTTACATCCAGTAAGTCTTCAATAAGGCTGGTGAGTTTAACTATTTGCGAGTTCATCCTGGAGAGCATGCTGGCAGCTTCAGGATTTCCGTCGTGTGCGAAATCTTTTTCTAACAATTGGGCGAACGCTTTAATACTGGTAACCGGAGTTTTTAATTCATGTGATGCCATGCTGATGAAATCATCTTTTTGCCTTGCGATATCTTGTAGACGTTGGTTTTCTGCCAGTATACTTTTCTCTTTGGCAATCTGCTGCTCATAATTTTTTTTGACAGTTACATCGTCAATAACAAGTAACACCATCGGCTCCTTTTCATCCTCCATAACCAATTTTCTGGCATTCAGGATCATGAACCTTTCCCCGATATTTTTGAAATGATGATGCAGTTCAAAATTCCTGTAGGTGGATTTTGAAACTAAAATTTTCTCAAAAAATACTTTCAGCTTAGGGATATTCCATTCCCCATTACCTACCTCGTAAATAAGTTTTTCCTCTGTTTGTTTAGGAGTGCAATGAAAGGTTTTATAAAAAGCGTGATTAGCGGTTCTTATTGTTAAATCAGGATGCAAAACAACTAATGGTTCGTGGATGGCATCAATAATATTTTCAGCATAAGCAAGCGCATTTTTAAGCTTTTCAATCTCTATGTTGGCACGCTTAATTGCAGGCATTATGATCCGTTGAATGGTTAAGTAGAGACCTATTTAAAGTATAATGATTTTATTTCTATAAATAAGATGCGCTTTAAATAGCGAAACTGTATTTTCTTTTCAAACTAACAAACTGCGGTTATTCTAAAGAGAAAATTCGTGTAGAAAATTACAATAGATTTATTACATTCTGTACAGGTTAGCGATTTTTTTGAGCATAAATCGCCGGAATGTTTGTTCAGAAGTTTGCGGCTATCTTTTCTTTGCGACCCTTAAATTAAAAGTTTTCTATTTTTCCTGGTTATATGCCTGGGTAACTTCATCGAGGCGCTGTATAAACTTCTGTACATTGGGGTCATAACCATATCCTTCAGGTGCCAGGCGGTTCTCGTTTTCATCCAGAAAGAAATAATACGGCTGTGTGTTGGCATTATATTTTGAAACCTGCAGGTCAGCATTTTTATCGCCAAGGGTTTCTATTTGATGATGCAAGGCTTTGGAAAAATATTGTTCATTTTTTTGCAGATTCACATTATGAACATCCACATATAATGATACGATCACAAAATTCTCTTTTAATCTTTTCATCACTTCCGGGTCGCTCCACACCTGCCCTTCCATTTTGCGGCAATTAACGCAATTGATACCTGTAAAATCGAGCATTAAAGGCTTATGCAATTTCCTTGATGCCGCTAAAGCTTCCGCATAATCATAATAGATAACCATTCCATATTTTGTAACCACATCGGGCTCATACATTTTCATCTGGTCGTAATACTTTATTGGGTGTGGTTCATCAGAAGTCAGGTGTGCCGGGTTTTGCCTTTCGTTACCGGATCCTGATTCTGCTGTTGTAAAATCCTGGGTTCCCATCGGCGGTACAAATGCACTAATGCCTTTTAGCGGAGCGCCCCAAAGGCCGGGTATCATATACACAACAAATGTAAAAGAGGCTATGATGAAAAATAACCTTGTAATACTTAGATAGGGTATATCAAAATCATTTTTCGGCAGTTCATCGTCATGGTGAAATTTAATTTTGCCCAATAAATAAAAACCAAGTAAACTAAAAATCACGATCCATAAACTGATAAAAATTTCACGATCAAGTAAGCGCCACCCTTTTGCAAGATCCGCATTTGACAAAAACTTTAAGGCTAATGCAAGCTCCAGAAAACCAAGAGTTACTTTTACTGAATTAAGCCACCCTCCTGCTTTTCCTAACACATTTAATTTCCCCGGAAAAAAAGCAAACAAGGCAAAAGGCAATGCAAGAGCCAGAGAAAATCCAAACATGCCGATAAGCGGTCCATAATAATTTCCCCGTGCGGCAATAACTAATAAATTACCTATAATAGGGCCGGTGCATGAGAAAGACACTACAACCAACGTGAGCGCCATGAAAAATATGCCCAAAATACTTCCTGTGCCCGCTTTGCTATCTGCTTTATTAGACCACGAAGAAGGCAGGGCAATATCAAATGCACCTAAAAAGGAAATACCGAAAATGAGAAATAAAACAAAGAAAAAGAGATTCGCAACCCAGTTGGTGGCCAGGTTGTTTAAAGCGGCGGGACCAAAGATCAAGGTAATTAAAAAACCCAGTAAAGTAAAAATAAAAACGATAGAGGCTGAATAATAAAAGGCATTGCGAATACCCGCAGATCTATTTTGACTGCGCTTGGTAAAGAAACTAACGGTCACGGGTATCATTGAATACACGCAAGGTGTAAGCAACGCAAGCAAGCCTCCCGCAAATGCGGTAAAAAATATCCACCATAAAGATTGCGAAGCGATCTTGCCCGGCGAAGATGAAAGGCGGGATGATGTGGTTGCGACCGGCTGAATAAACAATTTAAAATTCTCCTCGCCTGGTAAATATTCTTCTCCTTTTTTGTACATATAACTTACCGATCCTTTGAACAGAAAACTGTCCTTTATTCCTGCTTTTATTTTTTGCTGCCACACAGCAGAATCTGTAAAAAAATACACCCGCGATTTCACCAGGCTGTCATATTTATCGTGAACAGAACCGTGTGAAACAACGGTGTCAATAAGAAGATGCTTAACCGATGAATCAAAATGAACATTAGAATACAAAGGATCATCTGTTGATTTTTGCAGGCCAAATAATTCTATTCCCGGTGCTATGTGTATCTTGATGTTAAGTAATATTTCACCAGGATTTAACCGCTCATTGGTAAAAGAAAAGCGGACAGATGAATCCTGCGAAAAAAGATTATTGGCAAATAAGATCATTAAACCACAAATCCAAATCCTTGCGAACCTCATCATTAAAATGACTTTAATTAGAAAGTGCTATTGAAAAAGTTTTTGTAGAAGGTGGTAAGCATTGTTTATCGCTGCACACCATATATTCTATGGCAACATTTGCTGAAGTTTTTACCGGGGCTTTCAATTTAATCACCTGGACAAAATCAACTTTATTGGAAAATTGTTTTACATCAACGCCAAATAACTCTTCATGATGCTGCTCAAGTTTACCAACTTCATTGGGTTTACCATCAAGCTCAAACAACGGGTTTTTGGTAAATGTAATAACCGTAGGCACCGGTCCGCCGTCCGGCGTAGCCTGTGAATAAATATGCCAGCCTTTATTAATGCTGGCAGTAATATGAAGTTCATACACTTTATCTTTTATTTTTTTAGCGACAGCAGTCCAGGATACGGGACTTACAACCTGGCCAAAGGATAGGCCGCAGGCTAGAACAAATAAAATTGCAAAAAATATTCGTTTCATACCGTTTAAAATTATAAACAAAAACTGACTGTGAAAGCCTCACAGAATATTTTTACAAATTATGCTTATTTGCCGGATTAAAATAGCAGAACCCATCGTGCAGATGAGAAGCAAAATAAAAATTTAACAATTTTATGCTTTGGCAGCACCAGGCCAGAAACTTATTTGCATGCATTTGCATGCATTGTCTTTCTCAATGACTCAATTACTTACAGGGATGAACTTATTCCAAGGACCGGAATACATTACAGAATAAACAAATCCGCGAAACTATGAACAATTTCGCCAACATTTTGAAAGATATTTTCAATGGGGATTATTTAAATATCAAATGCAGATCACAGGTTAGCAACAGCCTTTTAATAATCTAAAATGTATTAAAAAAAGCTCCTGTTAAAACAGGAGCCGTTATCAAACTATCTGCTTATAAGGAAAGGTTTTAAATAGGATTTTTATTTAATTCAGAGATTTTTTTGCCTATAAAAAGTGCCGGTATGGCTATAAATAACTTGGTTTAAAAAATTGTTCGCACTTATTATATGGCAGAGCAGGATGAATGCCTGTCCTTATTTAAGCTAAAAACCTTAATTATAAAGTTGAACCTTTTTTTAAAAAAATTGTTACATAATTCTTATAAAAAATTACATAATTCACATGTTTTCTAAAACCATTCTTCTTTTATTTTTCAACTTTTTAAAATGAGAAGGAGATAAACCGGTAACTTTTTTAAACTGATTGGACAAGTGTCCAACACTGCTATAATTCAATTTATAAGAAATTTCGGTAAGATTTAATTCATCATATACAAGAAGCTCTTTTACCTTTTCAATTTTATGTTTAATGATGTAGTGCTCTACCGTAATGCCTTCCACCTCAGAAAACAAATTAGCAAGATAGGTGTAGTTCTGGTGAAGCTTTTCGCTTATGTAATAAGAATAATTGATCTTCGGAATCTCTTCTGCATAATGCACCATTTCAACAATCACATTTTTTATTTTTTCAATAAGAATACTTCTTTTATTATCCATTAATTCAAGTCCCGATTTTAATAAATTCGATTTTAGCGTTGCAAGTTTTTCTGCCGTAACGTTACCGAACAATTCTACTTCTCCAAGCCCAAAAGATTTATAAGATAGATTAAGGCTATCGAGTTCGTACTTTACGATCATTTTGCAACGCGTGCTAACCATATTTTTAATGTACAATTTCATAACCTGCGAAGAATACACAGTCATTTTTTTGGGAGTTACGACCACTAAAAATACAAAAAAAGGAATCTGAAAGCGTTAAAAGGTTACTGATAATCAGATAAATATAAATCTAATATATACAAGCCAATGGAAGTTACCTTAGCAGGTAAGGGCAATTGGTTGCCGGGTGTATCTTCAAATAAAAAAACAGGACTTTTTGTTTTTGAGATTGAGATAATCTATAAATTTTCATCAATGAAACTCCTGGAGTATGACCTGATGCTATCTCTTACGTTTCTGAAATTTTCTAATATTTCTTCCTTAGCTCCATTTGTTTTAGCAGGATCAGGAAAATTTTGGTGAAATTTTTTTGCACCCGAAGGAAAGAACGGGCACACTTCTTTTGCATGATCGCAAACAGTTATTACAAAATCAAAGTCTATATTTTTATATTCATTTATATTATTAGAAGTATGGGTTGAAATATCAATTCCATCTTCCTTCATCACCTCTATCGCTTTGGGGTTAACGCCATGCGTTTCAATACCGGCAGAATATACAATAGCCTTATCTTTTACATAAAGCCTTAAATACCCTTCTGCCATCTGGCTGCGACAACTATTGCCAGTGCATAATACTAAAATTTTTTTCATTCTCATTAGTTGCAACAATCCGTGCCGCAACATGCCTCTGATTTTTCAGCATACACGGTAATACTAACGATTCCTGTTCCTGATTTTCTGAATGAATTTATTTCTTCCTTTGATAAATAATTACTCAAAATATCATCGGGGATATCAATTATTTTTTCTTTCTGAATGCTAATGTTTGAAAATCCGTTTTGTTCGATCATTTCGAGATACACTTGTTTTTGAATAGCTCCTGATACACAACCCGCATACATTTCAGCGGCATTCTTAATGTTTGCCGGCAGGCTTCCTTCTACAACAATATCCGAAATACTAAAATGGCCGCCGGGTTTTAAAACGCGAAATATTTCTTTTATCACTTCGTTTTTATCGGGGACCAAATTAAGAACGCAATTACTGACTATTACATCCGCAGCATTAGCAGTTACCGGCATTTTCTCAATATCACCCTGCCTGAACTCCACGTTGTGATAACCTCTTAACTCAGCATTTTTCCTTGCCTTTTCAATCATGGCCGGTGTAAAATCAATCCCAATAACTTTGCCTGTTTCACCGGTTTCATGTCTTGCAATAAACGCATCGTTGCCGGCACCACTGCCGAGATCAATCACCACATCTCCCTTTTTAATTTTAGCAAACTGAGTGGGCAATCCGCATCCCAGCCCCAGGTCAGCATCGGGATGGTAACCTTCGAGCTGGTGATAATCTTCTGACATGATGTTATATACTTCTGTACTGCAACAACCGCTGCCACAGCAGGATGACTGGTTTGCCTCTTTATCCTGCAGCGCTATTTCAGCATATTTTTGCTTTACCAGTTCTTTTAAATCGTTTTGAGTTTCCATTTTTTTTGTTTTAGATTATCGTGAAATACTGATTAATTTTTATTAAAAAATCAGCAGCAATTGTCATTTCTTTCGTATGAATCGAAGAACGCATTTAGTTTTTCCTGTGCAGCTTTCCATGCTTTCTCATCGATGCAATAGCATACCTTGGCGCCTTCAATTTCTCCTTTGATCAAACCCGCATCTTTCAATTCTTTCAGGTGTTGTGAAACCGTACTTTGCGAAAGCGGCAACTCATCCACTATATCGCCGCAAATGCAGGATCGATTATTGATCAGCAATTTTAAAATAGCGAGGCGAGCCGGATGAGCAATTGCCTTTGCATACTTTGCCAGCACGTTATCTCTTTTTGTAAACTCGTATGATTTGGTTGCGCCCATTTTTATTATCGCAATATTACGATTATAAAACTTTATAAAAAATATTATTTATTCCCGCCTTTTCTAAACTGCATCCTACAATCGTTATAAAATCAAAACAATAGTACCGGCAATAATCATCGCGGCGCCAATTGCCATTTTAAGCGTAAGGGTTTCCCCCAAAAAAATAATGGATAAGATAATCGCTATAGCAACACTTGCTTTATCCACCGGGGCTACCTGCGACACCTTACCGATTTGCAACGCTTTAAAATAAAATATCCACGAAAGCCCTGTTGCAATCCCTGAAAGCACCAGGAATAAAATATTATGTTTTGTAAGTGAATACATCGTGCTTGCTCCGCCCCTGAAAAAAGCAATGCCCCAGGCCAAAATCAGTATAACAACCGTACGTACAGCGGTTGCCAGGTCGGTATCAACTCCTTTAATTCCTATTTTTGCAAATATGGCTGTAAGGGCCGCAAACAGTGCAGATAGAAGTGCGTAAATCCACCACATGTTATAAGTTTTTATTGAAAAATAATTTATTAAAATGCAATCATACTCTTTTTTACCAAATAAACTTTATGCTGCAAGATTCCGGGACTTAAGACCCCGAACAGATGGCAATTTATTTGCGGCTCAAAACTTACATTAATAAAGTGTCGTATAATATACGCGGGTTCGCCGGAGATAAAAGAAATAAATTTGACAGTAATTATTATATAATACCCGGTTCATGAAAAATAATAGAAGGCCTTTAAAAAGATCGATGCGATGTTTACCAACAGAATCAATTCCTATATAAATAATGGGAAGAAAAATAGGATACTACAAAACAGATTTAATTGAAGTACATAGGAATTGAATTAGCTTACACCCTAAAAAAACAGGAAGTATCGCATATTATGTTGACGGTTTAATTTCAGTTTGATAATTTTAAAAATCAAGTCCTATAAATGTGTATTGCCCCGGTTTTAAATGAACATTAACCTATTTATTACATGAAATACGCGGCTAAAATAACTTTCCTTTTATCATTTCTGTTTCTTTCTTTTATCGCAACGCTTTCTGCGCAGGACAATGCGCAGCCCGACACTCTTACCTCTTTCAAAATAGTAAGTGCAGGGCCACAGTACAAACGTTCTGCCTGGCATCAGTTTTTTTGGGGCAAAAATTACAGGAAAGAATGGAGTACTCCCGTTAAACTTCCTGTTTTTTTATTGGATAAACAAAAGGGTGGACTTACTCCTGTAAAAGAAGGGGGCGGTCACCAGACTACTACCCTTCATCTCGAAACAAAAGAAGGGCAGGATTATTCCATTCGCTCTGTTGATAAAAGGCTCGGCAAAGTGTTACCCCATGACTTCCTGGGAACATTTGTTGAGCATCTTGTAAATGATGAGGTTTCCATGTCGTACCCTTATGGCGCTCCCGCAGTAGCCGACATGGAACAAAGCATAGGTGTCTATCATACCTGGCCGGGTTATGTGTTTGTGCCCGGACAACCGGCCCTTGACACCTTTAATAAAAAATATGCAGGTCATGTATATCTTTTCGAGCAAAGGTTAAAAGGTGACTGGAAAAATGCAGACAATCTCGGAAACTTCGACAAGTTTTTGGACACGGAAGAAATGATGAAAAAACTTTTTGATGAAACGGAAAACCGCGTGGACCAGGCTTCTTATTTAAAAGTAAGATTGTTTGATATGTTCATCGGAGATTGGGACAGGCATGAAGGTCAATGGGCCTGGGGCATTAAAGAAGACGGAGATAAAAAATTATTTATTCCCGTGCCGCAGGATAGAGATCAGGCTTATTTTAAACACAACGGAGTGGCTCTTGACCTGGCCATCGGGGCATCTGGCTTAAACTATTTTCAAAGCTTTAAAAGTAAAGTAGGAAATATAAACAAATTTAATTTTGAAGAAAGAGGCACCGACCGGCTTTTTACTAATGAGCTAAATCTTGAGAACTGGTTAACGATCGCAAAACAACTGCAAGCCTCACTTACCGATGAAGTAATTGAGCGTTCGATAAAAAAGTTGCCTCCGGAAATTTATACTATCTCCGGAGAAAAAATAATTTCAACGTTAAAGTCAAGGCGCAGCCAGATAGTAGATTATGCCACGAAGTATTATCATTTTTTAGCCAAAGAAGTAGAAGTGGTTGGCACTGAAGGATCAGAATATTTTGACGTAACACCTTTGGATAACGAGGAGACTTCAGTGAAATTATTCAACAAAACAAAAAAAGGTAAGAAAGAATCCGAGCCATTTTATTCAAGGACATTTCTTAAAAGTGAAACAAAGGAAATAAGATTATTTGGGCTAGGGGGAAAAGATATTTATACCATCGCCGGAGAAGGTGATAATGGAATAAAGATTAGAATTATTGGCGGCACAGATCCTGATTCTATCATAACAATTTCCGCTCCTTCAACCAGGTCATTTGTATATGACGACAAAGACAATTATTTTCAAACGGCTTCGAAAACCAGGCTGCATCTAAAAAAAGATACATCGATGCATTATGTTTTCAAAAGTTTTGTTTATGATAAAAGGGGAATAAAACCCACTTTTTTTTATAGCGATGAAGATAGATTTTATGTGGGGCTGGGATATGGCTGGGAACATCACAAATGGAGAAAATTTCCTTTTGCTTTTAAACAATACGCAGGAGTAAATTATTCCATCTCTCAAAAAGCATTCAGTGTCGCTTATAAAGGATTATTCCCTGAAGCTATTGGAAAATTTAATCTCTCCCTTCTGGTAAATTATGATGCGGTAAGGTGGACTAATTTTTATGGCCTTGGCAATGAAACATTACTGACTACAAAAAACAGGGACTATAACCGGATGCGAACTAAGGAAGCCATTGCGGCGATCGGCCTCAATCGAAGATTTGGTAATCACACATTTTCTTTAAGCGGTTTTTACCAGTCAGTTAAAATTATTAACGACCAGGAACGATACATTGCCAAAATTGTGAACCCGGTTGATCCTGGTGTTTTTGATAGAAAAAATTTTGCAGGAGCTGATCTTACATACAATTTTTTTAAGCTGAATAACCTTATTGTTCCTACGAGTGGCATCACGGTAGATGGAAGAGCATCGTACACGCAAAATGTAAATCAAACCAACCGGTCATTCTGGAAATATTCAGGAAAGTTGCAATTTTACATTCCATTGATTTCTAAATTTTCCCTCGCCATTTCTTCGGGAGCGGCAACAGTAAGCGGCACGCCTGAATTTTACCAATATCCTTCAATCGGCGGCGGTATGGATCTTCGCGGTTTTCAAAGACAAAGGTTTTATGGGAAAACGGCATTTTACAACAGCAATGAATTGAGATTTATCAGTAACATAAAAACATATATCATGAATGGAAAGGCAGGCCTGCTTGCATTTGTTGATGATGGACGGGTATGGCTGCCACAGGAAAAATCAAACACCTGGCACGTCGGTTATGGCGGAGGTATCTTACTGGCGCCTTTTAATAAAATATTGGTAGATGTAACGTATGGAATATCTGATGAAGATAAATTGATACAGCTAAGGCTGAATTTGATCTTATGACAACCATTCAACTATTCAACCAATCAGCCCTATTGCTTTTGAATGTTCGATTGCTTCTGAACTGTGCTGAAAGTAACAGCAACGCACACCCGATAATTCCATTTTTTTAATAATAGCCTGCACAGTTTCAAATTTATTTTTATGAACTCTTCTTATATAAACTGCATACACATTTTTCGGGAAATGTTCTGCAATGGCTAAATAAATATTGGGATCTTCCTGGGTATCGTCGCCCATTAAAATAAATTGCAGTTGCGGATAAGTTTCAATTATTCTCACGATCCGGATAAATTTTCCTGAATGTTTATTTTGCCCTGTGCGCAGTACTTCGCTTATTTTTTTTATTTGGTTGAGCAAATAAACTCCCTTAGGCAAATGATTCTCTTTTGAAAATTCAACGATCAAATCATAAAGATTCCATTCGCTGCTCGAGACATAAAAAAAGGAATTTACAGCATGATCTTTTTGCCCGGCCGAAAGCAAACAGTAGTGATTTACTACCCCTTCAAATGGCTTACGGCTGCGGGCATTTTTAGTGAACAAAACATATAAACGTTTCCGAAGTTTCGATGAATGCGAAATTAAAAATGTATCGTCAATATCAGATATAAATGCATGCTGCGACAAAAAGGGAATATAAAACTCTCCCTCGCCTGTAACATGCAACGATTGATACAATTCTTCATTTAAATTCACCGTAACGTTGTGCCATCCCGTAACAGGCGCAATTTCCGGCATCCATTCAAACTTAAAAAACCCATCATCTTCTGTTTCAGCTTCATATATTTTATCATTCCATTTCATAGAAACCCTGGCCCTTATAAAAGGTCGTATCATAAATAACCGCAGCATGGAAAAGGTATTCACGATCCGGTTTTGACGATAGGTTTTCCGGGCCATCGGGCTTATTTTCAGGACATGCCCGTAAATGGTGATCTTTTCTAAATTACCATATCCTCTGTAAACTTTAATCACCGGCGAATACCTGAGGCGAAACAAAAACAATATTTTTCTCTTTATCCTTTTAAACAACGAAAGTTTCTTTTCTTTATAAACTAATACATTTTGCATAATCTAAGAATCTCAAGACACAAATGGAGCAGCCTTTAAATTTAAAGATATTATTTATCATAAACCCGGTATCGGGCAGCAAGAAAAAGCCTGATTGGGAACCGGTTATTAGAAACTACTTTAAAGACCTCCCGCATTCAATTGATTTCTTCGTTTTATCAGGCAAAGATGATACCAGCTCATTAAAATATTGGTTCGAAAAATTAAAGCCGCAAAGAGTGGTGGCCGTTGGGGGCGATGGTACTATATCCATGGTCGCGAAGCAGTTGCTTGGCACTAAAATGATTATGGGTATCCTGCCTGCAGGTTCTGCAAATGGAATGGCAAAGGAGCTTAAAATTCCGGAAGATCCTGAAAAAGCAATCGATATTATTTTAAATGGCCGCGTTACATGCTGTGATGTAATAAAGATTAATGAAAAAAATATTTGCTTTCATCTTAGCGACCTTGGCTTAAATGCAAGGCTTATAAAATACTTTGATGAAAGCCCCTTACGCGGCATGTGGGGATATGCAAGGATGGTATTGAAAGTTTTGTGGCGAAAAAAATTAATGGATGCACATATCAAAGCGGACAATCTTGATATTAATATAAAAGCCTACATGGTAGTAATTGCAAATGCGAGTAAATATGGGACAGGCGCCACCATTAACCCGGATGGAAATGTTCAGGACGGCAAGTTTGAAATCGTAGTTGTGCGAAAACTCTCGCTGTCACAATTGGTAAAAATGTTTTGGAGCTACAAAAATTTCAATCCAAAAAAACTCGAAATCTTCCAGGCAACAGAAGCCGTGATCACCACCAGAAGAAAAACACATTTCCAAATCGATGGGGAATTTAAAGGAAAGATTGACAAGGTAACCGCTAAGATTATTCCTTCACAATTGAACTTGCTTATAAAGAATGTTGAGGATTCAGGGTTGGATGTTTGAGGCAGGATTATTGATTCGTGATTGCTGATTCTCCGGCGAATACCTGCGTGTGTATTTTTGTGTGTCAGGCAGGCCATAAGTTCTATGAGGTGAAGTCCCTGACAGACCAGTTAACGGGAACTAATAGTTCAAAACAAGGGTTTTGCAGGTGACTGCAAATTTGAAAGAAGCGGCGAAAAGATGTGGGTTAATGAACCGGAACAGGATACAAGGTTTACTCATTGGGTGAGCTCACATTGGACAGGGAACCTCAATACCGGAAGATATTCGTCGGAAAATTTAAACGAAATAAATGGCCTGTTCCCGGAATATGAAACCCTGTCGATTTCCATTGAAGCCGAAAACTCATTTTAAGGACAACCTGTTTGATGAAGTTTACGGGAAATTAAAAGATGGTATAGAAGCGTTGGTAGAACTATAATGCCGATGGATATAGAACAGATTGAATTTCGACTCGGGGTGTTTTTTAGCGCCGGTGTTGAATCATGTCTTCAACCACCCCGTAATACTCATCCTTGGCTTATTAGTGACCAACACTTCATGTTCTAATTCGCCACTTTTAAAAAACACGATCTTTCCGTTTGTCGGCGCAATGTTCTGTTCGTGACCGTCATGATATATACATAGCTCGCCTCCATCTTCAATTTTCCAGTCTGCGTTCAGGTAGAGTATCATAGAATACTTCCTGCTGTCATTATTTTTAAACTGATCCAAATGTCTTTTGTAAAAACTTCCTATCGGATATAAGGTGTAATGAAATTCATATTCCCTGATGCCGGCATAGCATGATTCATTTAGATAGATAATAAATTCATCCATTACATTAAAGAATCCATTTTCAAATTCATTGTCATTTTTTCTATCCAGCCAATGGATAATATCGCTCCGGAATAGTTTATCGTGCTCAATATTTATATTACCGGTGCCGGCTAAACGAAGTTGGTTACTGGCATAAAGATTTTCCAGGTTTATCTTCAGGCTTGCGGACAAAGACAGGCTGAGAAAATTTTCCGCAATACCAACTTTTTCTTCAATAAAATTATTGATAAGAGATTCAAATATGTGTTGCAATAAGGGGGGGTTGAGGTAAACACTAAATATACAACAATAGCAACCTTGTACCGGTTTTTAAAAATGTCAACCGATTATTTTATATTTCTAATTTTTTAGAATTACTGCTTTTTTCCTAAATCAAAGTCCTGTTGACTTTTCCATAGCTTCTGTATAACGGGCTCCTGTTATTTTTATTTGTTCGGAAGCTTCTTGAATCTCCTGTAGTTCTTTAGCGGTTAATTCAATGGAAGCAGCGCCGTTATTTTCTTCAAGACGATGAAGTTTTGTAGTGCCGGGAATAGGAACGATCCATGACTTTTGCGCCAGCACCCAGGCTAATGCAATCTGCGCAGTTGTGGCGTTATGCTTTGCAGCAAATTGGTTAAGCAAATCTAACAATGCCTTATTAGCGATACGGGCTTCTTCACTGTACCTTGGTAGAATATTACGAATGTCGCCCTCGCCAAACTTTGTGTTTTCATCCATTTTACCAGCTAAGAATCCCTTGCCCAGCGGGCTAAAAGCTACCAGGCCGATACCGAGTTCTTCTATCGTAGGAATGATTTCTTTTTCATGTTGCCTTGTCCACATAGAGTATTCGCTTTGCAGCGCTGACACAGGCTGCACGGCATGTGCACGACGGATCGTTTCTGCACCTGCTTCTGAAAGGCCGAAGTATTTTACTTTGCCTTCTGCTATTAAATCTTTTACTGTTCCTGCAACATCTTCGATGGGCACATTAGGGTCAACCCGGTGCTGATACAGCAGATCTATCACATCAACCTTAAGTCTCTTCAGCGAACCTTCCACTGCTTTTTTTATATGTTCGGGTTGGCTGTTTACACCTTTCATTTTACCATCCTCGATATTAAAACCAAATTTTGTGGCGATCACTACTTCATCGCGAAAAGGCGCTAATGCTTCACCTACCAACTCTTCATTGTTATAAGGGCCATACACTTCGGCAGTATCAAAAAAATTAACGCCTTGCTCTACGGCTTTGTGCATAAGAACAATCATATCTTTTTTCTCAGGAAATGGTACGTAAGAAAAGGTCATTCCCATACAGCCAAGGCCAATGGCTGATACTTCCAGGCCGTTGTTTCCTAATGTTCTTTTTTTCATTGTATATCTATTTAAATCGTTTGTAAAAATTTTTGAATTTAAGATTGGTTTCGATGCAGCGTTTTGTTCATATATTTATCTTTTTACGCTGCTGTATTCCTCATCCGTTACGGGTTTCAGCCAGACCACATTTTCATCGCCTTTATAATTCGTAATAGCAACATGGGCAAATGTGCTGTCAGCGGATGCACCATGCCAATGTTCTGTATTTTCAGGAATGTTTACGACATCACCTTTGTTCAGCGCTTGTGCAGGTTTCCCTTTTTGCTGGTAGAACCCTTGTCCTTCCATAATTATTAAGACCTGTCCTTTGGGATGTGTGTGCCAGTGTGTTCTTGCACCTGGCTCAAACGTAACGCAACCCACCGTAAATTCGTTGTTCTTGTCTTTCGCAACTAACGGGTACAAGTATGCGTTACCGGTAAAATATTCATTGGATAATTTTTCTCCCTTCGGGAAAATAGTGCTGCCGATTTCTGATGTATTCATGGTATTATTTTTAATTAAGCATTCTGTATTCATTGGGTGATTGCCCAACACGTTGTTTAAACCATCTTGTGAAATGCGCAGGATATTTAAAGCCCAATTCGTAAGCGATCTCACTGATAGATTTGCTCGTGTCGAAAACCCTTTTCTTTGGCAACGTTTATCAGTTTTTGCTGTATATATTCCTGTGCCGATTTGCCCGTGTCCTTTTTTACCAAATCACCAAAATAATTTGCTGATAAATTTAATTGCTCTGCAGACCAGGCTACTGATGGCAATCCCAATGTGTGTGGGTTATCCGATTGAAAATAGTTATTCAGCAATCTCTCAAACTTTACCAATACATCTTTATAAATGTTATCGCGTGTTATAAATTGCCTGTCATAAAAACGGACACAGTAATTGAGAAACAATTCGATATTACTGGTGATTAAAGTTTTGCTATGCTTATCAATGGCATGTTCTAATTCGTACTGAATTTTATTAAAACATTCAATAATGATTTGTCTTTCGCGTTCCGAAAGATGCAGTGCCTCGTTAACATCGTAAGAGAAAAAATTATAGCTTTTGATGTTCCTCCCAAGTGAAGTTCCATGGATCAAGTCAGGGTGAAATGCCAATGACCAGCCTTTCGGCTGAAGCGGTCGTACATCATTAACTCCATATACCTGGCCTGGCGCAATAAAAACGAGTGTGCCTTCCTGGTAGTCGTAATGACTGCGGCCATATACCAGTTCTCCGCATTTTACTTCTTTTAAGAAAACGATATACAGCTCCGAAATAAAACGTTTCGGATATAATGGCGCTGATTTTAAATTATCCAATACAGTTACTAATGGGTGTAATGTTTGCTGCCCTCTTTCCGCATTAAACTGCGCTATGCTTTCAAGCCTGATAATTGATTCCATAAAAAAAATTAAACTGGATTCAAAATTAGAACAAGAATTCTACCCATCTTTCATTTGTAATCCCAATCAGTAATAATGGTAAGCAATGCAGTAATCTATATGTAGAATGCTGTTTCTGACTCTTTTGCTTTTTCTCCTTTGATAACAAAATAAACGCCGTCTCTTTCTACTCCGCCTTTGATTGAAAAGTCTTCTGAGATTGTGTTATCGGACATACCGCCCGTTTGGCATAAGTATAAAGTAGCAACCATTTTGAAGGCGTGCTACTTCTGCCTTATAGTTGAGTGATGTTATTTACTTTCAAAATATTGGCGCTCAATTTCAGATTGCCGTATAATTGATTGAAGAGTACCGGTTTTAATTTCTGAGTGATTAGGTACTGGAACTGTAATTGTTCTGTCTTCTGTTTTCTTCTGCTTAATAATGTGGCTGCCCTTTTGACGAACCTGTATAAATCCATGGTTGGATAAAAATTTTGCAAACTTCTTTTGCTGATAATATCTTTAATTTACCCAATTGCCACTTGCATGTTTGTTATAAAAAATTCATTTTTTAACCGGTGAGAAATTTCATCTTTTGAGGCATGTTCAAAAAACAATTCAACTGCTTCCTGTAAATTTTTTTTTGCTTCTTCAACAGAATCGCCCTGACTGGCAACATCGAGTTCAGGACAAAGCGCGACATATCCGTCATTTTCTTTTTCAATTATCGCCGTAAAGTTTTGAAACGTTTTCATTTTTTTGTTTTTATAAAATTAGTGAAAATGTAAATATCTGAATTAGGCGTTTTTATCGAATGGCATCGTCTGTTGCTTCGCAAGTAAAAGTTATTAAATACAAACCCGATTCGTAGCCCTGTTTTGAGCGAATAGATATAGTTATAAATAGCAATGCTCATCTCAATCAATCACTTTTATTTTTTGCAACCACGACTTCACTTCGCTTTCTGCTTCTTTTGCTTTTTCTCTTTGATAACAAAATAAATTCCGTCTCTTTCTATACCGCCTTTCATTTCAAAACCTTCTAATACTTTGCTATTTGGACATAATTCCTTCACTGTTTGAAAACCACTTCCTATACCATAGCCCGCATTTTGTATTAAAAGGAATTATGGTCTTTCCGCTTAAATTATATTGATGCAAAAAACTTTTCATCGGTGGCGGCATTTGCATGCCCCATGTTGGAAAGCCAACAAAAACAACATCATATTTTTCAATGCTGTCAATCTTTGTTTTTAATGGAGGTAAGTAACCTATTTCATTTTCTCTTACTACCTGTGCAACTATTTGCTGGTAATTTTCTCATTTAAAGAGT
This sequence comes from Bacteroidota bacterium, assembly GCA_030948465.1. Lineage (GTDB taxonomy): Bacteria > Bacteroidota > Bacteroidia > Chitinophagales > Chitinophagaceae > Ginsengibacter. The sequence goes on along the minus strand of JALZAJ010000115.1, from coordinate 2,606 downwards.
TCGAATGGGCTTCGGTATCCGGCTTACACGGGGCTATCAATCCCGTCTGCAGGCAATACCTAATATTGCCGCGTTTGCCCGGATATCATTCATGCCTCAAGCATTAACATAAAAACGGTTGCGGTATGGAAGTTTGTCTTAAATTTGTAGACAAATGTCTAAAATTTTAGTACTATGTCAACTTTAAAAAATAGTATTACACCTAAGCTTGACAAAGAAATTTCGAATATAATCAAGCGTTCAAGCTTTGACAAAAAGTTTATATCGACGACTAAGGATATTACCTATTCGGATTTTCTTTCCAATAAAATGCTTATGATTTTCATAATCAGAGAGGGTGTGCCTTATTCTTTGTTCAGCTTAATTCAACACCTTACGCCTTTTACTGATGATAATTGGTCGGATTTTTTAGGTATTTCTACGAAATCACTTCAAAGGTATAAGCGAACTTCAAAGAGTTTTAAATCCATTCAGTCGGAGAAGATAATTGAAATGGCAGAAGTTACTAATGTTGGGCTTGACGTATTTGGAGATATGGAAAAGTTTAAATTATGGTTAGAAACACCTAATTTTTCATTAGGCAATTTGAGGCCATTAGAACTTTTAAAAGATTCATACGGAAAGGAATTAGTAATTGGTGAGTTAACAAGAATTAATTATGGAATCCTATCCTAAATGGAAGCATACAGATTATCAAGAGAAAAGTTTGCGGCATCCTTGTCAGGTAAAGGTGCGGCACTTAAAGGAGCAAGATGGAATTCAATTGGGGCAGAGCTTATATATACTGCAGGGAATAGATCTTTGGCAATGGCTGAAGTGGCCGTTCACTTTACTTTAGCAACACTTCCGGGTGACTATATGATGATTACCATTTTCGTTCCGGACGACATATCAATTCAAAAACTAAATGTCTCTGATTTGCCCCCTGATTGGAATACATTCCCCCATCCTTCAACAACACAAGCAATAGGTGACCAGTTTATTGCTGACAACAAATTTTGTGTACTTCAAATTCCATCAGCAGTAACCCAGGGAGACTACAATCTTCTTATTAATCCCAATCATCCGGATTTCAAGAGAATAAAAATAATAGCGACGGACAAATTTCCATTTGACAAACGAATCTTCAAATAAAACAGCATGCAAACATGGCCATTGAGCCTGCCAACTATCCCGCCATAATCAGCATACGCATCTACTTAAATTTTAAATTAATTCCAATATTATCTGCCTGCAATCCTGTCGTTTGCGTATAATGCCCGTACCTCAATTCCAGAGTATTAAAGAACGGCACATTGAACACGCCATTCTTCGGTGTAATTTTTAGATTGACACCGAAAAACTGGGAATTAAACGCAGAGAGGTCATAATTGCTGCTGTAATATTGATCAGTAGTGGCGTGTGTTCCATAGGGCGCAAAGTAATCTGCCGCCGTTTGTACATAATATCTATAAAAAGGACTCACCGAAACGAAAGGCGAAATTTTATAAGGAATCTCGAGGCTCGCAGTCTGCGATTTTATACCCCAGTTATCCGTATAATACCGGTAGTAAGAACGCAGAATAATTTTATCACCCAAAAAATAATTAAGGCGAACACCCAATGGCAATTTAACCCGGGTATCGGGCAGGTTCTCAATTTTTTCCGTGCCATCATTAAAATACACGCGATGAAACGGAAGGCTCAGGAAACCCTTTTGGGCAACAATGTCAGTAATCAGTGCAACCTGGAAATTTTTATTTACAACCTGTGAAATAGTAAGAGAACCGGCGTACGTATTGCGGGGACTCTTTGGAATATTTTTTTTCCCTGATCCGCTTCCGCCAACAGAGACTACATTGCCACTGGCGGTTGTATATGTGGATGGAGATGACTGCACTACTTTGGGAATTAATTCTGAAGGTTCTATGAGAGTTACCTTGTCAAAAAAAGCTTGTCCTTTAAAATTTATTTCAGTGTTCTTATTCTTAGATGTCTTACCAATGGAAAAATTTAATGCATTGGAGTGATAATTATATTCGGTGGAAAAAGAAGCGCCTGCACCAAGGCTTAGGCCGTTGCTTTTTTCAACCTGCCAGTTCACGGATGGATAGATTCTTGTGCCGCCAAGTTTTGACGCTCCTGTTTGCGATACAAAAGACTGTGATGCTGCCGTGTGATGATCAACGCCAAGCTCAAAGCCCAATGAATATTTATTATTTTTTTCATTCCACTTCACAAATTGCAAATCGATAACATTTGAAACGTCATTGAGCTTTTGGGTTCCAATGCCGCCGGTAACTGCGGAATGATCTCCATTTTGAGTATAGTAGCCGGACACTAAATTCATTTCGTCCAGCTTAAGTTTGTGGCTTTTATAAGAAGTGGTATCAATATCGTATCGCTGCGAGAATGCAGATAATATCATAAAATAAAAACCTGCTACGGTCAGACAAATTTTCTTCATTGCGTTTTTAGTTAAAAAGTATTTTTAATTTTTTAATTACAGCCGCATCCGCCGCCTACTTTTCCACCGTTAGCGCCACTGGCACCTTCGCGATAACTTTGAAAATTGCTTTCGGGCTTTTCAACTTTCCTCGCATTTAATCCCATTTCAGAATCATTTA
>JALZAJ010000095.1 GCA_030948465.1 Bacteroidota bacterium | reverse complement strand
CGTCGCACCATTATTGAAACAGTAAATGCCAGTGGAAAAATTTATCCCGAGATAGAGGTTAAAATGAGCCCCGATATTTCCGGCGAAATTGTTGAGCTAAATGTTGAGGAAGGGGATAGTGTAAAAAAGGGCCAGGTGCTCGCCAGAATTTACGGCGATATTTACGCAACGCAAAGAGACCAGGCAGCAGCCATCGTAAGCCAGCAACAGGCACAGGTTGCGAATGCATCTGCATCTATTGGCGCCATGCAGGCATCGCTTGACCAGGCAAAAAAAACCTACGACATGCAGAAAGAATTGTATGACGAAAAAGTGATTTCTAAAAATGAATTTAATACGGCAGACGCTGCATATAAATCGGCATTAGCAAATTACAATGCCGCAAAGGAAGGAATCGTTGGCAGCCAGGCAGGCGTACAAAGTGCAAGAGCTGCATTGGCAAAAGCAAATAAGGATATAAGCAGGGCAACCCTGGAAGCTCCAATGGATGGTGTTATTTCTTTGCTGAGTGTGAAGAAAGGGGAAAGAGTTGTAGGAAGCTCTATGATGGCAGGAACTGAAATGATGCGTATTGCGGATATGAGTAAAATTGAAATACGCGTTGATGTTGGAGAGAATGATATTCCAAAAGTTCATTTGGGCGATAGCGCTATTATCGAAGTCGATGCTTATAATAACAAGAAGTTTTCAGGAACAGTTACGCAAATTGCGAGCAGCAACAATGGGGCGGCAACTCAATCTGCCTTATCATCAACGAGCACAGACGTTACTAATTACAAAGTATATATAAGAATTTCTCCTGACTCTTATAAAGATCTTATCGATCCGGCCAGGCCCAAAAGTTTTCCTTTCAGGCCAGGCATGAGCGCCAGCGCAGATATACAAACCAAGACCCACACCAATGTGTTATCGGTTCCAATAAATGCCGTTACCACACGCGATAAAAATGATTCAACCGGAAGTAAGGCAATGAAAACAACGGATAATAACGCTGACGATAACGCCGCAATTTCTAATGCAAATAACAGCAATGCCAACGAGCTCGAAGAGGTTGTATTTATTGTTCAGCCTGATGGTACGGTACGAAAGCAAAAAGTAAAATCATCCATTCAGGATATAAATTATATTGAAATAACGGATGGTTTAAAAGAAGGTGATGAAGTGGTGACAGGCCCTTATGATGTAGTTTCAAAAACGTTAAAAGAGAAAGCTAAAGTAAAGGTGGTTCCCAAAAGTGAACTGTTTGAAAGTAAAAAATAGCCCGTTTTTTGAAGGCTTTGCCGATGTAAAACTGCGCAAGGGACAAAACAGCGAATCATTTTACATTGAGGAGCTCACTAATTTTAATCCTTGATGGTTTACAAAATTTAAAACACCTGATTTCAAAAGCTGGAAATTCTTTGAGATCGTGGTAAAAAACCACGTCCGTACCGGCACGGGCGGGCTTATACCTTAGTAACGAAACGCACAAAAAGTAAAAACCTTATTCCCTTATTTGTGTAGCCTAACCTGGTAATAAGGTCGCATTCATTTAGCCCTTTATTACTAAGGTAATAAGGTCTGATTTCTTTTCAGCGAAATGCTTGCAGTGCAAAAAAATCAGCAGCCATTTTAGCCAAAAAAATAATTGTTTCAAAGGATGGTTGAATTTGATCAATGAAAAGTTTATAATAGATAGTGTAACCAGGATTTATTTCTACTGCCCTGTCGGAAAGTGTCTCCGGAGATTCGCCTGGAATGCCCGGTGTGTTGCTTAGGATATCACAAACCGGGTCGAGGTAGAAATTATATTTTTTGAATTGATCGATTAAAATATTTTCATTTCCGGGCTCCCAATAATTACCTTCATCTGTAAGCTGAAAGTCTTTCATGTATTTATCCGAAATGTATCTCAATAACTTAATCGTCGTTATGTGAGCGTCAGGCCTGGCATATTGGGTTTTGGTGCTTGCAGTAAAACATCAACTCTTTATCAAAATGAACGCCATCATACATTTCACGGGTCATTAAGTTTAACGGTGAACACATGCGGCCTCCGGGAGGAAGGTAAGAAAAATGGGCTCGCTTCCCTGAGCTGCAAAAGAAATACCGGTTAGCCTTTCAGCTTATTCCCATCGAAGATATACGTTTTCCATGCCAGCGTTTTGCAAATGTCAACCATCTCTTCTGCCAGTTTATGTATGAATTCTTGTTTTGAAATGCGGCCTGAATAATGAATTGAAAGCCCATATTTTTTCAATAATATACGATACGTTAGAAAATAAAAATTTTAGTTTTGCCGGGTCTCTATTTATAAAAAAAAAATTCCGGAAACAACAAGTACCGGCTTCGCGAATATTAAATTTTAACTATGGAAATAACGACAGCTCAGTTTGATGGGCTTGTAGCCTATACATTACGCGTTGAATTGTTTAACGGAAAAGTGCTTGTTTATGGAATTGATACTCCAAACAAACAATACCTGATAAATAAGCTCGCCGCATATTCTGAAGGAGATGAAATGAATCGCAGCTTTCCATTCTTATGGTTTGAGATCTCGCTAAAGCGACACGTTATTATCAATACGGAACATATTTTACGCATAACATTTTGTTTCGATTATTTGCAACAGCTTGAAAATCCCAATGCTTATTATGACAATTTTAAAGTGGTTGAAAAAGATACTTTACTTGTATCAAAAGAATCCGCTGAAGGGGATACAAGGTTGTATGTACTGGAAGAAGAATATTTGCCACAGGCGATTATCTATCATAATGGAAAATCACCAGAGGATAATTATGATACAAACCCACTGCTTTATGACAGTTTAAGCGAAGGTTGTTTAGGTTTATTGACGCTGGAATTAGATGGCGAAATCCCTCTCAGGCAGTTTATAAATTTTATCGATAATGATGGCGAAGAAACTTTCATCTCCCTACAGCAAATTATTTTAATGGAGTTTGATGCCAAACTTCTGTATGAAAATAATCCGGATGAAATGATTGAAGAAAGTGATGTTGATGAAGACTACCTGGATAATCTTTTCGAAGAACAGTGATTTTAAATTTACATGGAGAACAACCTCAATCAAAAAGAACTAATAAATTGTGGCTCTAAAATGTCTGGCGGAATTCGGTGCCTGAAGAAGAAAATGTTTATTAAATCCTTAAGCTTTATTTATGCCATTCATACCGTTATATCAAGTGCTTCCTGCAATTGCGGAGATTGAAACAAGAAACATTATTTTAACTTCAGCAGACAATGAATTTCAGTTGCCAGCCGGCACCTATTCATTTATTGAATTGTTTTGTAATGAACAAGGCTGTGATTGTCGCAGGGCATTGCTTTTAGTAGTTCACAATAAAGAGAAGGAACCTTTGGCATGTATAGGTTACGGATGGGAGAGTGAAGCGTTTTATAAAAAATGGCTGCGCTCAAATGATAAAGTGGAGGCAAGAAAATTGATGAAGCCTTCATTAAATGAATTATCATTCCAATCAGTATATGCGAAAGAAATTTTAAAAATGTTCAATAAAATATTACTGCCTTCCTCTTCCTATTTGGCAAGAGTAAAAACCCATTATAAATTATTCAGAAAGGAGTTGTTCTGAATTCCGTAATAAGAAATGAGATAAAATAAACCAGGGGCTGTTAATTCCATTTGCATCAAGTACTACTAAATTCCATTTGCATCAAGTACTACTAAATTCCATTTACATCAAGTACTACTAAAATTTATTTGTTTGAAATTTTCTTAAATCCGGTATTGCATCCAAGGAATCAAAAGTTAGAAAAACATAAATGCGAACCATTGACAAGAGGCACGTTGTGAAAAAAATTTGGAAGTACTCACTTTGGCGACAATCAGCCAAACAATTCCTCTGCCTTCAAAATACTCTCCGGTTTACCTACATCAATAAATTTGGAATTGCTGTGTTCGAATGAAGTAATGATGTGCGTCTTAGCCAATTCAAGATAAAGATCAACGATTGAAAATTTGCCGGTCATTTGCACCAAAGAAAAAATTTTAGGAGAAATAACATGAATGCCGCTAAAGGCTTTTGGATAAAACTTTTTAGCCTCACGGCTTATTTTTTGTTCGCCTGTTTTTTCATTTCTCCATCCGCAAAGCTGATCCAGTTCATCAAATAAAAAATACCGGGACGTGTACCGATTCGTTACGGCGAGTGTTGCCAGCGGTTTCAATTTCAAATGCTTTTCCACCATTGTCTGGAGGTTCATATCGGTAAGCACATCCACATTTAAAACTATAAATGGCTCATCATCATCTTCAAAATACCAGCTTGCTTTTTTTAGCCCGCCACCTGTTTCAAGCACTTCTTTGCTTTCGTCAGAGATCGTGATATCGCTTCCAAAATTTTTATTTTCCTTTAAATATTTTGTTACCTGTTTCGCAAAATGATGGACGTTAATAATGATATCTGTAATTCCATATTGAGCGAGGTATTCAATATTTCTTTGCAGAATGGTTTCGCCATTTACCCGGGCTAATGCCTTGGGATGGCTGTCAGTAAATGGTTTCAGCCTGCTTCCTATGCCCGCGGCAAGTATCATCGCCTTCATGATAAATTAATTTTCAAATTTCTTATGCTCAAGAATCTTCTGCTCTATGTGATGTAATTCAATGGGAACCCTGAACTTATTTCTTAAATGCCTTGCAAGGGCATCTGCCGCATACACACTTCTGTGCTGGCCGCCTGTACAGCCAAAACTTATGGTTAAGGATGAAAAGTTCCGCCTGATATAATCTTCTACCGAAATATCGACTATATTATAAACACTGTTTAAAAATTCAGGCATTTTTGTTCGCTGCTCGAGAAAATCTATAACGGTTTTACTTCTTCCGTTTATTGATTTAAATTCTTCGAACCTGCCCGGGTTAAGCAGCCCGCGGCAATCAAAAACAAAACCTCCGCCATGCTCGCTATCTTCTTTTGGATAGCCTGACTTTAAAAAAGAAAAGCTATTAATTTTAATAACTAAGGATGTTGCGGCAGTCGCCTGTACGGGCTTGAATTTTTCAACGATATCATCCTGAACGATCAACTGTAAAACTCTTTCAAATTCCGGCAGGGCAATACCTGTATTTTTATTTTCCAAAAACCATTTAAGATTGCTAAGCGCCAGCGGAATACTGATTAAAAAATGCGCCTTTCTCTCAAACAATCCGCGGAAACCATAAGCTCCCAGCACCTGCAGCAACCTGATGAGAACATAACCATTGTATTGACTAATGAAACGAACCCTGTCAACAGGTGCATGTAGTATTTCACTTACACAATCGATGTAGTAATCCAGCAAAGAATTTTTCCAGTCATCAGGAAGATTGGCTTTAGCCTGCCATAATAACGAAGCGACATCGTACTGAAGCGCACCCTGCATGCCACCCTGGTAATCTATAAAATGAATCTCATCGTTTTTTATAAAAATATTCCTGCTTTGAAAATCGCGGAACATAAAATATTTATGCGGCACATGGGTAAGATAATTGCTCAGGGCTTCAAAATCATCAATCAGCTTTTCTTTGTCGTAAGCGATCTTAAG
>JALZAJ010000083.1 GCA_030948465.1 Bacteroidota bacterium | reverse complement strand
CATTATTATTTCATAGCTGAAATTATTTTGTTCCATCACCTGCCTGATCCATGCTTCCAGCTCGGGCAAAGATTCCGCTTCATCAATAAGAGGAACAACAACAGAAATATCCATCAGGGATTAATTTGATTTTCAAATTCGGGCCTGTTTTTTTTCAAAATTGCCGCTATAATTACACCGAAAATAGAATCAATAATGAGACTAAAACCAAAAGATTGAATTAGTGAAACTATGGTTATTTTTCCCGCGTCATTAAATTTTTGTATTGTGTCATTTATTTTATCCTGAGGAACATTGTGGCTATTAAAATAGACTATCCAGGATGATTTTAACTTATCAAAAAAACTTGGATCTATGTATTTTACATATAAAGTGCTAAATACTAAATAAAATAATTCTGTTATAAGAATTACCAAAAGGATCGCTCGCAAACATTCCTTAAATGAAATGAATCCGCCTAATTCTTGGCGACTTAAATAACCTACATAAAAAAAACTTGTTATTATAATCAGATAACATAAAAATTTAGTTATGGTAAATTGTAGCGGATTTGCATAAAAGAATTGATTTTGACAAAAAATTAAAACACAATAAATAAGACCGGTTATAATACCGAATTTTAAAGGTGTCGATAAGGATTGCGCAGAAGAATCCATGTTTATTACTTTATACAGTCAAAAATAACTTGTCTCCATTAATAATCCCAATAACCTTACCCTTTAGTGTCTTGCCAATGAAAGCATTGTTTTTACACCCGGAAAGAATTTGGCTCACCTCAAATATATATTCTTTATCTGCAGTAAATAAGGTGAAGTTTGCCGGTTCTTTTTTATTAAATGAGGACATAGGTAAATTGAAAATGTTTCTAATATTTGTTGTCTGCATTTTTACAAATTCGTCTGTTGTGATACCGCAAATACGTGCCACGCCAAAAACACTCTCCAATCCTTCCATCCCGTCTTTAGCATATTCAAATTCACATACCTTATGATCCCAATCCTGCGGCTGGTGGTGCGACGCAATAAAATCTACCACTCCATTTTTAATACCTTGTCTTAAAGCGTCCCTGTCTTCTTTTGTTCGTAAAGGAGGATTTACTTTAAGATTAGTATCGTACGTGAGAAGGTCTTCATCACAAAAAAATAAATGGTAAGGAGTAACGGAGCAGCTTACACGAATTTCTTCTTTTTTTGCTGCGCTAATTAATTCAAGCGATTTTTTGGTAGTCACCCCTGTAAAGTGAATTTTTGAGCCGGTATATTTTGCCAGTTCAATATCGCGGGCTATTAATATTTCTTCTGCAATTGCCGGCTTTCCCTGCAGCCCAAGGCGAGTAGAAATAGTACCTTCATTCATGAGGCCGCCGAATCCTATACTTTTATCGTCGGGCAACTGGATAATTGCAGCATCAATGGCGAGCAGATATTGTAATGATTTTTGCAACATGCCTGATGACTGAATAGGCAGCAATCCGTCGGAAAATGCAACGGCGCCGGAGTTATACATATCATACATTTCCGCAAGTTCTTTGCCTTCCGCGTTCTTAGTTACCGAGCCGATTGGAAGTATATTCACCGGCAGTTGTTTGCTTTTTTGAATTATATATTCTACCTGGCTTTTATTATGAACAACGGGCTGCGTGTTTGGTATTACCATTACCTGGGTAAATCCGCCTGCGGCAGCGGCCATAGCGCCGGTTTCCAGCGTTTCCTTATATTCCTGGCCAGGATCACAAAAGTTGGCAAAGCAGTCCATCCATCCGCAGGAAATATGCAGGCCTTGGGTGTTTATCACCTGGTCTGCGCTTATATCCAGGCTGTCTTCAATTTCTGAAATAATGCCATTTTCAATTAAAATATCCTTTGATTGCCCGTGAAGCGAGGAGGAAGGAAAAACTATGGTTGCGTCTTTGATTAAAACCTTCATGAGGTTTATAGAAAAATTTGGTTGCGCGAAGATAATCGAATTAATTAAAACCGGTTTTAGGGAAAAACAAGGTTTATCTAAAAATTATTTTGCCAACGAAAAGCGAAGAGCCGGTTATCAATGCGGTTTACAATTCGCTTAATTGTTTTGGCTCGGGTACAATGTTTTCCACGGGCTTTAATGATAGTAAATAGGTATAGATGGCTTTAATATCCTCATCATGCAGATTTCGGAAATCCCGCCATGGCATAGGAGGTAAGAGATCCCTGCTTTTTTCAAGACCCTTTGATTTTCCCTGTGTTATGGCTCTTTTAAATTGTTCCTCGGTCCAGTTTCCTATACCAGTTTTTGGATCGGGAGTGATATTTGCGGAGAACGAAACGCCCCACGGACCAACTGATGAAGTAAGGTCACCGCCAAATAATATCCAGCCATTTTTTTGCGCCTCCGGGCTCACTTTTGCAATCGGCCTTGTTGCGGGATATCCAGACAACCGGTGATCGTTATCAACAGTGGGCCCCTGTGCCGTCATGCTTTTTGGAGAATGACAATCATCGCAACCCATTATCGCTACCAGGTATTCACCTCTTTTAATAAGGCTGTCGTTGCTGATAATGGCGTTTTCAGTTTGCTTTGGTTCACGTGTTTTACAGGACATTATACTTAAAATAACTAAAGAAAGAATCAGGCTGAGTGTCATTATTGTTTTACGCATTGGCAAAGCATTTAAATTCAAATATATGTTAGGGGAAATTAATAGATCGTCTAAAATAAAATCCTTTTTTCAAAAATGCAATACTTCGAAGCCGGGTAAGTATTTTATTTTCTGCCGGCAGGCGTTGTTCTTTTAGTAAAACTCTTACCAGATCATGTATGTGAATTCCTGAATAAAACTTTTTATTCACATTTTAAGAAAGAAAGTTAGTCCTTAAAATTAATTTCTAAAACGTTCAAAACTTATTGTAAATGAACCCGAAGGGAGAAATTTTAATGCACGAAAGAAGCGCTTTTTATTATGAATTCTTATGGCACATTTTTAAGGACATGTTGCGGTATATCACCATTGGTAGCCTGTTTGGCACCATTTTAGACTAAGTGAGGACGATTTCAATGTTATCAACCTTAAATAAACTAATCATGAAATTTATCAAATTAAAAGCTCTTATTACCACGGCAGGTTTCTTTGCTCTTACCGCAACTTTCGCACAGGATTCAACTACAGTTCCTAAGACTGATACTTCCAAATGGCCAAAAAACGATACCACGAAAATGCCTATGCACGATTCAACAAGCATGTCATTTACCAGCGTAAATAATGCTGTTGCCTCTTCATCTAAAAAAAGACCGGACTGTAACACGATCGCGTTTATAAATGACGATAGAACTTATAAAAAGACAACTAAAGCAAACCCGGCTAAGTTGCCGGAATAATGCGGCGTTAGTTCAATTCTTAAAAATCCGCAACTTATGGCTGCGGATTTTTTTCCATCAATCTTTCTCTCGGATTTCCCACGATTTTTGTCCTTAGGCCGTCTTACAAAAAAGCTACTGGCTACACCGGATATAATTTTGGGCACTCTTTAAAAGAATTATTTTTTTCTTTTAAATTTTTTTTTAAAGGCAGAGGGCATTCCTGGACTGTGAGCTAACATACAGGCGTACATGAAGAAACATCACGTTGTTAAAAAATATAAGAAATTGTGTGCAGTGCTGCCAGGAAGGCTTTCAGCTTTTGTAGGTTTTCTATTTTCGGAGATACCTTAATGATTTGTTTATAATTAACTTTTAATAATAAAAACACCC
>JALZAJ010000061.1 GCA_030948465.1 Bacteroidota bacterium | reverse complement strand
CTACTGCAACAAATAAACCTTCGTTTGCTACATACAATGGATCAAGGCCGAGCATTTCGCAGGCGCCATATACTTCTTCTTCTACAGGAATATTTTTCTGAGAAATATCAATGCCCAGGTTTGCATCTTTAGCAATCTCGTTTAATACCGTTGCCAGTCCGCCTCTTGTGGGATCACGGAGCAAATGAATGTGTTCTCCAAATTCATCTAATAAATCAATTACTATCTTCTTAAGTGGACGGGTATCACTGCTGATAGTTGTTTCAAATTGCAGCCCCTGGCGGTGGCTCATAATCGTGATGCCGTGCCTTGCCAACGGGCCGCTCAAAATAATTTTATCTCCTGCTTTGATATTGTCAATATCAATATTTGCTTTCTTGTGCACCTGTCCTATACCGGTAGTATTGATGAAAATTTTATCTCCCTTTCCTCTTTCAACCACTTTTGTATCCCCGGTTACTATTTGCACTCCTGCTTCTTCACAAGCTGTTTTTATGCTGTTCAAAATTTCCCAAAACTCGGTCATCTTTAAACCTTCTTCAAGCACGAAACCAAGGGATAAATATTTTGCAGATGCGCCGCACATCGCAAGGTCATTTACGGTTCCGTTGATAGCAAGATCGCCGATGTTACCGCCTTCAAAAAAAAGGGGAGATACCACAAAGCTGTCCGTGCTCATCGCAACTTTTCCATCGAGGTTAAATATCGCGCCATCATGCTTTTTATTCAGCAAATCATTTTCTAATAATTTAAAAACCCCCGCATCTAATAACTGGCTTGTTAATGTGCCTCCACTGCCATGCCCTAATGTTATGATATCAAAATCGAGCTTTGGCATTGGGCATTGCAACTGCATATCTTTAAATTAATTTTTGTTTTAATTATGCTTCATAGAAAAGCTTTTCATATTTTCTCCTTCGCCATATTTTTCTTCTTTCGCTGAACAGGTCTTTTTCATCAATGCCATTTAATTTTTCTTCTCCACCGGAATCTTTTTCCACCGGATTTATTTTATGGACAAAACAATATCGCTTGTAGTCATAACCCCAATCATCTTCAAAGAAATTTTTATGCATCTTCTCTAATTCCTCTTCACGATATTTATTTAATGGCTTATAGCTTTCATCTCTTTGACGCTTGAATTTTTTGGCATTCAATAATTGTGCGAAATAAGAAAGATGTGCTACTTCCTCCGCTATAGTTTTTACTTGTTCAGAAAATGTTTTTGTCTCTTCGTTTATACAAGCGTCTATTAATTTTACCTCCATGGCAATATCAGTTCCCCATGGAAGACATTGTTCTGCGAAAAGTTCCGCCCGTTGCGTACCGATTCTTTTTGGTAATAAATAGGTCCAGTATTCCGAGCCATATAAGCCCATATTTCTTGTGTGCGGATTAAACACAATACCTTTTTTTGCCAATACTTTATCTGCAGCAAGCGCCAGTGAAACGCCACCTGCGCCTGCATTTCCCTCTAGTGCGCTTATAACATAATGTGAATCGGTGCAAATAATTTCGTGGATAAGATCATCCATTGCATTAATATTTTCCCATGAAGTTTGCGCAGGATTTTCTGAGGCTTCTATAACATTTAAATGAATACCGTTACTCCAAATATCTTCTCCACCCATCAACACAATTACTTTTATATTTCTTCGCTTAGCTGCAATAAAAGCCTGTTGCAATCGGCTGCATTGCTCTGTGCTCATCGCACCATTGTAGAAATTAAAAGACAGGTAGCCGACATCGTTTGCTTCGCTATATTTTATTTCGCTAAATGTTTTATGGGTTGAATTATTTTCAAAAATATCGATCGTTGATACAGGAATATTTTTTGCTTTATCAGCTAATGCGATTGTTGAAGGTAATTTTATAGCACCTTCTTTATTCTCCTTCAAACATTGAATCCATAAGGCCGAATCTTTTGTCGCAACACAGATAGCATGATCACGTTGAACTAATATTTCTCCAGGTTCGCCTCCTAATATTTCATCTTCCACAACGCCGTAACAAAAATATTCTTCGCTAAAAATTCTTCCTAACGCTCCCGGGTAGCTGTCGCTGGCATTTATCTTTTTAATAATGGTTTCTGTTTCTTCATCCCATGAA
>JALZAJ010000059.1 GCA_030948465.1 Bacteroidota bacterium | reverse complement strand
TTGTTACTTTGTTTAGTTCAGATTACCGTTTTCAAAAGATTTGCTGTACTTACCTTTTTCTCACCATAAAATTCCAGATCATGAAAACAATCTCTTATTTCTTTCAAAAGATTCTCATCAGAATTTTTCTGCAACGCCTGTCAGCCTTTTATTCTCCGCTTAAGTTCTACAAAGTACCCTTGTAATGGAGACAAAAAAACGAAAGGTTGAAATCCTTGTATTAAGCGATGTGCATTTAGGTACTTATGGTTGCCATGCAAAAGAATTGTTGTGTTATCTCAAAAGTATAAAGCCAAAAATAATCGTGTTGAATGGTGATATTATTGACATATGGCAATTCAGTAAAAGATATTGGCCCAGGAGCCACATGAAAATAGTAAAGCATATTATGGGCTGGATGGGCAAAGGAACCCGTATCTATTATGTTACCGGAAATCATGATGAGATGTTAAGAAAGTTTGCAGGTTTTAAGATGGGCTCCCTGAGGATCGTAAACAAAGTTGTGTTGCCCCTCGCTGATAATAAAACTGCCTGGTTCTTTCATGGCGATGTATTTGACGTAACCATGCAACATTCCAAATGGCTTGCCCGGCTGGGCGCGAAAGGATATGATACCTTAATATTGATAAATCGTTTTGCAAATTTTATTTCAGAAAAAATATTTAAAAAAGGAAAACTTTCTCTTTCAAAAAAAATTAAGAATAGCGTGAAAAGTGCGGTAAAGTTTGTAAATAATTTTGAAGCAACTGCAGCAGATATCGGCATTTCAAACAAATATGATTACGTCGTGTGCGGCCATATTCACCAACCTGAAATGAAAGAAATAAAAAATCAGCATGGCTCTATTATGTACTTAAACTCGGGCGATTGGATAGAAAACCTTACGGCTCTTGAATACAATAACGGTGAATGGAAAATTTATAAGCACGAAGAAAATAAAATAGAATCATTTCAGGATGAAGAGAATGAAACCGAGCTTACCAACACGCAGCTTTTTGATATTATGCTGCAGGAATTTAACCTAATGAACGTGCAATGAAAATTCTTTATGCCATACAAGGCACCGGCAACGGACATATAAGCCGGGCCCGGGACATCATTCCCATACTACAGAAAAAAGGAACGCTTGATATTCTTGTGAGCGGCACCCAGGCTGATGTGGACGTAGGATATCCTGTAAAATATAAGCTAAAAGGCATGAGCTTTATTTTTGGCAAAAAAGGCGGAGTTGACTTATTTCAAACTTATAAGCAGGCGAAGCTAAAAAGATTTTATAAAGAAATACATGAGCTTCCTGTTGAAGAATATGACCTGATAATAAATGACTTTGAACCGGTAAGCGCATGGGCATGCAAAATAAAACATAAGGAATGTATAGGACTTAGCCATCAGGCTGCAGTATTAAATAAAAAAAGTCCTTGCCCGGTGGATTCAGATATTGTTGGGAAAACGATATTAAAAGAATATGCGCCCGTGAACTTCAAATACGGATTTCATTTTAAAGCCTATGATAAAAATATTTTTACCCCGGTCATAAGGAGTGACATTCGAAATGCTTCTGTAAAAAAGCTAAACCATTATACGGTTTATCTTCCCGCATATGAAGATGAAAGGATCATAAAAGTTTTAAAGGAAATTAAACATATTGAGTGGCAGGTCTTTTCCAAACATTCAGGAAAGTCATACAAAGAGAAAAATGTTTACATAAACCAGATCAATAATAGAAACTTTGTTGAAAGCCTGATCACTTCCACGGGAGTGCTGTGTGGTGCAGGTTTTGAAACGCCTGCAGAAGCGCTATTCCTTCAAAAAAAATTAATGGTAATTCCCATGAAAGGCCAGTACGAGCAGCAATGCAACGCCGCAGCCTTGAAAGAAATGGGTGTGCCTGTTTTAAAAAAATTGAAGCCTTCAAATTTAGATGTCATTAAAGATTGGGTTGATCTTCTTCAGATAATTCCTGTAGATTTTCCTGATATTACGGAGCAGATAATAGATACGATTTTTGAAAAACATCTTTCTATAAATCAAAAACTTTCGCCTGTTTCCATTGCCTCTCCTTATACCGGAAAAAAAATAAGAAAGATAAGCTTGAGCAATGTTCTCCATCAAATTACCGGTTAGCATGTCGATGAAAAAAGAAGATTTTGGCGCTGATTTCGCATGGGGTGTATCTACCGCCGCATACCAGGTAGAGGGCGGCTGCAATACCCATGGAAAGGGAATGTCTATTTGGGATGTATTTGTAAAACGCAGAAATAAGATCTTTAAAAATCATCATGGCGATATTGCGTGCGATTTTTATAATCGTTATGCTAAAGACATCAGCCTGATGGCGGACCTGAACATTGCCAATTATCGTTTCTCCATTTCCTGGAGCCGCATGCTTCCTAAGGGGACGGGAACTATAAATACGGCCGGCATAGATTTCTACAACCGCGTAATAGATTTTTGTCTTGAGCTCGAGATCACGCCATGGATCACATTGTACCACTGGGATCTTCCAAATGAGCTTCAAAAAAAAGGTGGCTGGGTGAACAGGGATATTGTGCTATGGTTCGAAGAATTTGTGAAGATATGCGTCAGAAATTTTGGAGACCGCGTAAGTAACTGGATCATATTGAATGAGCCGATGGTTTTTACCGGTGCGGGTTATTTTCTTGGCGTGCATGCTCCCGGTAAAAAAGGGCTTGGTAATTTTTTAGCTGCTGTACATCACGCTGCTCTTTGCCAATCACATGGGGGAAAAATTATAAAGTCGTTACAACCTGTAAGCAATGTCGGCACTACGTTTTCCTGTTCACATATAGAACCTTATAGCAGAAATGAAAAAGATATTATAGCATCTCAAAAAGTAGATGCCTTGCTCAATCGTCTTTTTATTGAGCCATTGCTGGGTAAAGGATATCCCGTCAGCGATTTAAAAATATTGAATCGTATTGAAAAGTATATGAAGCCAAATGATGAAAGGGACCTTGCTTTTAACATGGATTTTATCGGGCTGCAAAATTATACCCGCGAGATGGTGATACACTCAGGCTTTATGCCTTTTATAAATGCCAGGATCATAAAAGCCAATAAACGCCATGTTGAAATAACGCTTATGAATTGGGAAGTATATCCTGAATCTATTTATAACATTTTAAAAAAATACAGTGCCTATTCAAACATGCCTACGGTAATAATTACAGAGAACGGAGCAGCGTTTCCTGATGTGCCTGTTGATGGCGAAGTACACGATCCAAAAAGAATAAAATACTTGCATGATCATATTTCACAATTGCTGAGGGCAAAGCGCGAAGGAGTAAATGTGAAAGGATATTTCGTCTGGACCTTTCTTGATAATTTCGAATGGGCAGAAGGTTATTATCCGCGATTCGGGCTCGTATATGTTGACTTTGAAACACAAAAGCGCATCGTAAAATCTTCCGGTTACTGGTATGCAAAGTTTCTTAAGAGTACGGTACAGTCTGTGTCTTCTAATTTCAGCAAATCCTACTGAGTTTTATTTTTTTAGCTATCTATCTTCTTACTTGATTGCATTCACAAACCAAGAAGGTTTCATTGAAAGCCTTTGAATTTAAAGTGTCTTCGCGAACTCTTCTTGGTTTTATCCTTACATTTAGCCGGTGTATACCGCTTTTGTTATAGGAAAAGGATTAATAGGATCTGCGGCCGCAAAATATTTAAGCCTGCGTGGGGAAAGCGTTGCCGTTATTGGCCCGGACGAACCTGCGAATATACAGGAGGGCATTGTGTTTGCAAGCCATTACGACCAGGCACGCATACAAAGAATTATTGGAACGGATGCAACCTGGACTTTACTCAATCAGCAATCTGCTGCCGCATACCCGGCGCTGCAACAGGAAAGTAAAATAAATTTTCACACGCCGGTTGGGTGCCTTTATGTGAACCCGCACGGAAAGGATTTTTATCTTGACCAGGTAGAGGAACTCGGTAAAAAATTTAATAGCCCTTACACCTTTTTTGAAAATGGAAATGCTTTAAATACAAGCTTTCCTGATTTTCATTTCCCAGAAATTTCAAAAGGAATTTTCGAACAAGCGCCATCGGGTTATATTAATCCGCGGCTTTTAATTAAAGCCCAATTGGAAATATTTACAAAAAATAATGGAACCGTCATCAACGATATAGCACACGATATTATTTATGAAGACGCCTCTATTAAAATTATCAATAAGGAAGGAAATATTTTTAAATCAAAAAAAGTATTAGTAGCTACAGGTGCTTTCACTAATTCGTTCAATCTTCTGCATAAAAAATTAGCGTTTAAATTAAAAAGCGAAACAACCATTTGGGCAAAAGTGAATAAAGAAGAAGCCATGCGTCTGAGTAAATTACCCTCTTTACTTTATGAAATTGACACGCCTGAAATTCAGAATATTTATTTGATAAAACCGGTTCGATATCCTGATGGCGAATATTACGTAAAGTTGGGAGCCAATATTCCCGGGGATATTTATTTTACGAATTTAGAAGACATCCAAAAATGGTTTCGAACCCAGGATAAGAATTTAAATTTAGACATACTTCAGCATGCATTGATGCAAATAATGCCGCGCATGAAGGTAATAGATTTCGTTACCAAAAAGTGCATCGTAACCCGTACTCCGCATGGAAAGCCATTCATAGGAGCAATAAATGATACAGGCTTATTTGTTGCTGCCGGCGGTAATGGATATGGCGCTATGAGCTCCGATGCATTAGGAAAAGTTGCTGCGCATTTATTGACTGAAGGGACTTTTCCAGAAGAGTATGATGAGAAAGATTTTGAGCCGGTCCTCAGTCCCTTCCGAAAAGAAGTAAGGGACTGAGGTGAGATGGCTTTTTTATGTATAGAATTCAGGCATATCAGTCAATCACGTTCCCCCTTTAGGGGTTAGGGGTTAATTATCCCCTGTCTTCACCCTGTTCTGTTCTTCAGATGCACCGCCTGTTTTACGGCGTTGTTGATTTTTTACCGGTTTACCAAAACGATAGCTAAAGGTTAACGATGCCGATCTGCTGTCTCTTATATTTTTTATATACACATCAATATCCTGGTATGTTACAAAGCCACTGAAATTTTGAGTTTTGAAAATATCCCTTACACTAAATTTGAGAGTTCCTTTGTTTTTAAATACTTGCTTTGCAACCCCTGCGTCCATTCTCCACATTGGGTTCATTACAATCTGGCCTTCGATTCCTTTCGATCTGTAGAAGCCGCTTAACTCAGCGCTCCAGCCTTTTTTAAATTTAAACTGGTTATTAATATTGGAAAAAAAAGTGATGGCATTTACATTTAAGTAATCACCATTGAGTGCGCCTTTAAAATTGTCATGAACTACATTGCTGTAGATGTTAGTGGAGAAAAATTTTGTTACGGGAAAGTTAGCGCTGACTGCTAATCCATAATTTGTTTTAGAAGCTATATTGCCTTTAGTTTGAAACGTTTTTCTTTCACTGGTGATTTGTTTTAACACATCAGAAATGGCATTGTTTGTTTTACTGTAATTAATGGTTGTAGTTAAAAAGCCATTATAGGTGTGTGACAATTCGATGTTATCGGTAAACTGTGGTTGCAGTAAGGTGTTACCAACTTCATAGGTGTATTGGTCGAGGAAATAATAGAATGGATTTAGATCCTGGTAGTCAGGGCGATCAATTCTGCGTCCATAGTTAAGCGAGAATGTATTTTTTTTATCAGCCTCAAAGCTTACATAAGCAGTTGGGAAAAGGTTTACATAATTTTTTGTGAAAGATGAATCGGGCCTTGTTGCATTTCCAACCTGGTGGCCTTTTGCATTCGTATTTTCTGCACGCAGGCCAAGCTGCAATCCCCATTTTTTTATTTGCCTGCTATAATTTAAATAACCCGCATTGATATTTTCTTTATAAATAAAATGATTGGTTTTTCCTTCATCTGTTTCATACCCGGTTGGAGTTCTATTTTGATATAAGGCATCATTATCTGTTGTAACGTAACTGCTTTTCAAACCTGCTTCGAGTTTTGCTGATTTCTTTAAAGGAAAAACAAAATCGGTTTTTGCAGAATAAATATTTACTGTTGAAGGCAGCGTGCCCATAAGTTGTGTTGCCGGACGGAGTGGAGAATAATCGGGATTTAAAAAGCTATTATCGAATAGCTGACCGGAGGTTTGATAATAAGTGAGGTAATCCATATCTACCGTAAATTCTTTTCCCGTTGTATCAAACTCGTGCCGGAAGTTCAGGTTAGCAGAAAAGTTGTTTGATTTTCTATGTTGAGAACTGATCGCCTTTGCGATAGAATCAGTATGGTCGCTGGCATTTTTCAAAAGAGTAGTATTGTCTCCCGTGTTATTGCCTGGGTTTACGTAACCGGATAGCACAATACCCAGTGTATTCTTCTTATCGGCATAAAAATCCATTCCAACTTTCAGGTTTTGAAAAGTAGAATTATGGTTCAATAAAGATTGCTGGTCAAATATTGTTTCCAGTTCTTTTGTAGAGACATTTCTGAATTTTCTTTCGAGTGTAAGATCATTATATCCCTGCCAGTAAGAAAGGCCATAATTACCAAAAAGATTAATCTTGCCCTTGCGATAGTTAAGATTGAGGCTGTTGTTAGTTCTGGTAAACTTGCTTTGAATGATACCTGCACTCAGGCTGCCGTTCAGGCCTTTCATCTTTTCTTTTTTAGTCTTAATATTGATGACCCCTGAATTTCCTGAAGCATCATATTTAGCAGAAGGATTGGTCATGATCTCAATCTGGTCGATTGAAGACGAAGGCATATTTTTTAAAAGGTTCGCGAGTTCCTGCCCACTAAGGTAAGCGGGCTTTCCATCCATCATGATCATAACGCCTTGCTTACCTTTCAGGCTGATATTGCCATCTTTATCAACAGTAACGCCAGGCGCCTTTTCCAAAACTTCCAGCGCCGTAGTACCCGCATTGGTAACCGAAGCATCCACATTGATTATTGTGCGATCGATCTTCCTTTCAATCAAAGGCTTCTTTATTATTGCGGTTACATTAACCGCGCTAAGAGTTTTTATATTATTTGTCAGTTGTAAAATCCCTGCTGAAACCGGGGCGTCGCTTTTTATTTCTAATGTTGAACTATATGTTTTTAAATGACCTGTGGATGTCGCGAGCAGATAGTATTTTCCAAAAGGTATTTGTTCAAATGAAAAATTACCTTTTTTATCCGTAAGGTTGATTTTCACCAAAGAAGAATCATTAGCTTTAAATAAAGTAACCGTAGCGGCGTCAATAATTTTTTGGTCTCCGCCATCCGTAATGGTGCCTGTAATAGTTCCCAGCGATGATTGGGCAAATAGAGCTTTTGAAATTATTATTAAAAACAGGGTTAAAAGAGTCGATCTGGTCATGGCTAATTAATTTTTAGTATTACTATGTTTTAAATATTACAGAACAAAACTAAGTACTTTGCTTTGCATAGTACATTTTAATACATGGAAGGTTTTAAAACTTGGTGAGTGGTGAGATTAAATTTGCAACTAAACGGGGGTGTAAAGAAAATGTTACAGGTAATATTCTAAACACATAATTTAGATGAAAGGAACCCTAACGATTTTGGTATGAACTAATTATACGTTGGAAATGCCAGTGTTTCTGTTTTTTCCTGTAAAAAAGAGAATTCCGGTAACACCTGTTATAACTAAAGCAAGTGAGATAATTTCTGCCTGGGTAGGATGAAGCCCGAAAATAGAATAGGTGGAATTGACCCGGATCGTTTCAACAAGAAATCTTTCAATTCCATTTAAAATAAGGTAAATGGAAAACATGACGCCGGGAATTTTTATTTTTCTTCGCATTAGCCATAACCCAACAAAGAAAATTCCGCAGGTAATTGTTTCATAAAAAGAAGTAGGAAAAACCGGTTGAGGTAATGCCCTGCAGTATTTACCTTCGCAGCCCGGAAGCAAAATACCATCTTCATTTACATTGTGAGGATAAGTATAAGCGAAGATCCATGTTGGCAAAAATGATGGACCTTTAAAACTTTTGTGAGGAACTTTATCGAGGCTAACAGAGTGCCGGTCAGTAACATTAGTGGTAACGCTATACGGATCTGTAGCCACTCCATTTAAAAAATAAGTTTGGTTTTCCTGCAATTTTTCCTGGAATTGCTGTGGACTTGCGGGAGCCACATGGCCTGGAACATCGCTAATGTAGGCGCTATTATAAATTCCCCAATCGCCATCTCCGGCAACCTGGCATCCTATGCGCCCAATAGCATACGCGATCATTAAGGCCGGCGCCGCGGCATCAGTGAGGTGCAATAAATTAATACCTTTCTTATAAGCATACATGCAAATAGCAATCGCAGCGCAAATAAGCCCGCCGTAAAAAGTAAGCCCGCTTGGAGAAAGCAAATTGCCTAACGGGTTTTGAATAAACCGATCCCAGTTTTCAAGGTTATCAAAAATTTTGGCGCCAAGAATTCCAAATACCAATGCAAAGATCACGATGTCGCCTACCCTGTCGTGAGGCCATATTCTGATAATCCTATTTTCCGGCTTGGCTAATTTTTGTTTGTTTTTCTCGCGATATTTAAAATAGATAAGCAGAGCGCCAACAATAATTCCGCCGGCAAGGTTTCCCGCCGATGAAAAAATATATTCCTGGAGGTCTAATCCCTGGCTGCGGCTGGCAATAAAAACGCCAATGATCTTATATCCAAAAATAAATCCAACCACTCCATTTATTAAAAGATCAAAAAAAGACGCCGGCTTTCCAACCGTTATTGTTTCTTCCCGTGGCTGTAAAAGTCCCTGTTTCTCTTTGCGTTTAAGCTCCAGCGTTAGAAAGTATGCAGCGGCAATAAAAGCAATGGCTACAAAAATCCCAAAGGTGTAAAAGATTTTAAAAGCATTGATTTTCCATCCGAACCAATCGTTGATGGCATAATACAAATTGGGATACATAAAAGCCGGTTAATTTGGCAAATAAACAATTAAAAGTTTATTTAACGCGTATAAAAAAATAGTTCGGTTTCAAACTTACAGGTACCAACTAAACACTCCTGGAAATTATCCTGTGAGATTTCGCGAAAGCTCAAATCGAAAAGGATTTCAGTAAAGAGTATGTTCTAAAGTTTTTTGTTAGCTGAAAATTATTGAAAGGGGAAAGCATTATAATTGATCTCAGCAATATTCTTCAAAGGCCGCAGAAAGATTGTTAGCAATCATTTGAGCAGACCTCCCTTCAATGTTATGCCTCTCAATAAAATGCACCAGCTTGCCATCTTTAAACAATGCGATCGATGGTGATGACGGAGGGTACGGCAAAAGATGTTCACGAATTTTATTTACAGCCTCAATGTCAAATCCTGCAAAACTGGTGGTTAAGCGGTCAGGCTTTTTTGCACTTTGTGCTACCGCCATTAAAACTCCGGGTCTAGCCGTGCCTGCCGAGCAGCCGCACACTGAATTTATTACTACAAGCGAAGTTCCTTCCTGCGAAACTGCTTTATCCACATCTTCATCGGTTACCAATTCATTAAACCCTTTTGCTGTTAACTCTTTTTTCATGGGTATTACTATCTGTTCTGGATACATTTTTTAAAAAATTTTAGACTGCAAATTTACAGCAGTTACAGGTTATTAAATCATTGAAATTGTGAAGTTTTTTGAAATTTTGTCATAAAATATTTTCTAAAAAGCCATATTGTCTCGAATTACTGGTAAAAATTGCGGATTAATTCTAATGGTATTTTTTTTGAGCATATCGTTTCAAATTTTAAACAATAAAAAAAATAAAATGACATACGTAAAATTTAACCAGCCAGGAACGAGAAACTTAAACAGTTTTCTTGAAACCTTTTTAGATGAACTTCCCTCTCCATCAGGAAATAATTTTAATTTCCCGGCCGTGAATATTAGTGAAAGCAAAGATGATTACCAGCTTGAATTTAATGTTCCGGGCAGAAACAAAGAAGATTTTAAAATTACTGTTGACAAAAACATTCTTACCGTTTCTTTTGACAAAAAAGAAGAAGGGAAAGATGAAAACAAAAAGCAGATCAAAAAAGAATTCAGTCTTCAATCATTTAAAAGATCATTTACTTTAGATGAAAAAATTGAAGCGGAAAACATCCATGCCAAATATGAAAACGGTATTCTTACCC
>JALZAJ010000041.1 GCA_030948465.1 Bacteroidota bacterium | reverse complement strand
ATCAGTAAAAATTGATAACGACAGAGCACTTGTAAACGGCTTTAGCCAAAAAAAGTTTGAATAGCCGGGTTGTCTAAATTCAGTTAATGAAATAATTCTAATGTTTTGGCTGAAGCCGATAACCCTTTTTAATCCACGACCTAAGGTCGTGGCAATTGAAAAAAAATTATTTTCACTCAAATATTTTACTATGAAAAAAATAACAGGATTTAGATTTTTATTGATGGCAATTATGTTGTTATCTGCTTCGGTTTTAATCATGAATTGCAGCTCTTCAAAATCTGCAAACAATTCAAAGAACAGCAACGATTCGAAATGGTATGATGGCAAGGAATGGCTGAATGGATTACAACTTACCCCGCATGAAAGCATTAACCAGCAGGAATTTTCCCGGCAGTATCATATAAATAATAAATATTGGGATGAGGCATTTAATTTTTTAAAAACGCATAACCCTGCGGCAATGACGCCAGGTACTTACATCATTGACTCCAACAATGTGTATACCATTATCGCCGATGTGGATGCGCCAACTAAGGATCAGGTAAAATGGGAAGCGCACAGAAATTTTAATGACCTGCAAATGATCCTGCAGGGTAAGGCAGGAATGGGAGTTGCCAAAGTCGCCTCTCCAAATGCTGTGGTAACGGTACCTTATGATGCTAAAAAAGACAACGAAAATTTTATGGTAAGCGGCGAAAATTATTATGACGCAGCGCCTGGAACTTTTTTTATATTTTCTCCTAAAGAAATGCACCGGCCTGCGTTTAAGGTTGACGGTTATGATCACATTAAGAAGATGGTGATTAAGGTGAGGGTTCCGGAATAGACGAGCGAAGAATAAAAACTGAACTTATGAAAAAACTGTTTGAATATTATTGCCATTAATCACAGACACGTCGCTTTGCGAAGCGCACAACACTCTCTAAAAATTAAAACTCATCATGACGGAAACGATTGCAAAAAAACGCTGGCTTCGCCTCATTCCAATTGCTTTTATCACCTATAGCCTTGCGTATCTCGACCGCGCAAATTTTGGCTTTGCCGCTGCCGGCGGAATGGCAAAAGATCTGAATATCACGTCAGCAATGGCATCCTT
Organism: Bacteroidota bacterium; assembly: GCA_030948465.1. Taxonomy (GTDB): domain Bacteria; phylum Bacteroidota; class Bacteroidia; order Chitinophagales; family Chitinophagaceae; genus Ginsengibacter. The sequence goes on along the minus strand of JALZAJ010000041.1, from coordinate 1,710 downwards.
GTTAGGATCACTTTTTTTTCTCGGATATTTTTTCTTCCAGATACCGGGAGCATTGTATGCCGCAAATAAAAGTGCAAAAAAACTAATCTTCTGGTCCCTGATATTATGGGGAGGCCTTGCGATGGCAACCGGCATGATAAACAATATAAATGCATTGATCGTTATACGCTTTATGCTCGGAGTGGTTGAGAGCGCCGTTATGCCTGCCATGCTTATTTTGTTAAGCAGGTGGTTTACAAAATCTGAACGTTCAAGGGCAAACACTTTTCTGATCCTCGGCAACCCGGCAACTATCCTGTGGATGTCGATTTTATCAGGATACTTAGTACAATCTTTAGGCTGGCGCTGGATGTTTATACTGGAAGGCTTACCCGCAATTGCATGGGCTTTTTTCTGGTGGTTTCTTGTAGATGATAAACCAAAGAATGCAAAATGGCTGACAGACGATCAAAAACTAAAGCTGGAGCAAAAGCTTCATGAAGAACAGCAAGCCATTAAGCCGGTTAAAAATTATGCCGTGGCATTTAAATCAAGAGTAGTGATACTGCTATGCCTGCAATACGCTTTGTGGAGCATCGGCGTTTACGGCTTTGTTATATGGCTGCCCGGCATTATAAAAAAGGCGGGAAATTTGAGTATTGTCAATACCGGCTGGCTGTCATCGCTTCCCTACTTGCTTGCCATTATTGCTATGCTTACTGCTTCCTGGTTTTCTGATAAAACATTAAACAGGAAAGTATATGTATGGCCATTTTTATTGATCGGTGCTATTGCCTTTTATGGTTCGTATTTAGCAGGCACCACCAATTTTTGGCTTTCATTTATTTTGCTCGTTATCGCTGGTGGAGCTATGTACGCACCATACGGACCGTTCTTTGCTATCATTACAGAAATATTGCCAGGCAATGTTTCAGGAGGTGCGATTGCATTAATTAACAGCTTCGGAGCTTTAGGCTCCTTTATCGGAGCTTACATTGTAGGTTACTTAAATGGTACCACAGGAGGGTTTGATGCTTCGTATATTTTTATGTCTGTGTCACTATTTCTTTCTGCGCTTATAACCATGATCGCTGTAAAAGATACAAGAACCGTTAAGAAAATACAAGCCGGGATCGTTGCTTCACCTTTAACATGAATCACGGCAAATAAACTTTTGCGTTTTGCGATCATTCTGTGAAAAATAAAAAAGAGCTTATTTGAAAAAATAAAAAAATTGATCGCAGATAATTAATGCTAAAATATTTTGCCCTGATACAGTCTTGCAATAAACATTTGAATACAATCAGCGTGCTTTTTTTCAAAAAACTAATAAGTGTTAGTTTTACTAAAATTATTTGTATTGATGGCAAAGATCATTCCGGCTAAAAACAGTTCTAAAAAAGAGGTGATCTTCCAGGCGGCTTCTTCATTATTTAAAAAGAAAGGATATTCAGCAACGTCAATGCGTGATATTGCTGAAACACTGGGAGTGGAAGCGCCCAGTCTTTATAATCATATTAACTCCAAAAAGGAAATTTTAACTGAAACCTGTTTTAAAATCGCCCGTTTATTCACTGCGCATTTAAAAGACGTTGAGGCCAGCTCCGGCACGGTTCTAAAAAAAATAGAACATATTATTCGCTTTCATATTTCCATGATGATTGAAGAATACGAAAATGTATATATTTCCGATCATGAATGGAAGCATCTCGCTGAACCGTTTCTTTCAGA
>JALZAJ010000028.1 GCA_030948465.1 Bacteroidota bacterium | reverse complement strand
TATTATTTGCTCCTTTAAAAACACAGCCTTGTACAGGAAAATTTGAATTTGAATCAGCCTTGAGGGTGAAATCCCCGGTTATTATGCAACTTATAATAGAACCACTGCTGCAAATAATATTACCTGTCGTACCGGTAATAATATTGGATCCGGATAACGTAGCAGTCGTTGCGTTAGTAAGGGTAAACCCTGCTAAATTCAGTGTTGCGCCCGAATTTAAATTGAGACTATTGATACTTACCGCATTTTGCAACTTCGGCTGATTGCCCGCAGCCGTATTAATTATTACATCACTTGCTGATGTTGGAACTGTGTTGGGCGTCCAGTTTGTTGCTGTGTTCCAGTTAGTATTAGTGGAACCATTCCATGTTTGAGAAAATGCGGAAAGCCGGATAAAAGAGAGAAGCAAAATAATTACGGCAGTTTTGTTTATGTAAATAATTTTCATGAGCACTTGATTTAGGTTTTTAATAAGGGTAAAATTTCATTATCCTTGCTACTTAAACAATACTTAATTTGTAGTAGCTATATTCAAGATGAGCAAAATAAAATGCATAATTTTTTTACTGGTATCGATGTTTATGCATTTCCTTTCATCCGCCCAGGTAAGCCAGGAACATCATCTAAAAAGACGTATTGTAAATACCATTAATTTCGAACAGGGGCTTTTAAACAACGCGACAACTGATATAGTTACCGATGCATTGGGATTTACCTGGGTTTCCACTCAAACCGGCATGCAGCGCTATAACGGGTATGTTCTGGAAAAGATAAACCCGGTGATAGATAAGGATACAATAAACATTAATTCCCCGGTGTATTTTTTTACCATGAAAAATGGCTCAATATGGATAAGCTGGAAAAGTGGAATTATTGCATACGATCCATTCACTAATTCTTTCAAAAAGATTTTATCACAACCAAACCCGGATAACATAAGATTTTTAATAGTTCCCGTAAAAGAAACTAATGAAGGCGTTTGGTGCCTGCATAAAAAAAAAGGTGTAGTCCTTTATACAAATCAGGGCATTATAAAACCAATTCCCTTTCCTGACAGGAATTATATTGATGCAATCTTTATGCAACCGGATATTTTAATCAACACAATCTTCGCCACCAATGAGCATTACATTTTTGTATATAACGGCAAAGACGAAATTGTTAGGCTTAACCTTCAAACCCGTAAATACAACATTATCAAAACAGGCATTATTTCTGGCCTGGCCTGCGACCAACAGAACTTATATGTTATTACAAAAACCTCCTTAAAGAGTTTAAATATTCAGAATGGTAAACCAGGTAAGATTTTTATTTTAAAAAATATTTTTAATGAACAAGTGGCTTACAGTAATATTTTTTTAAAAGATAGTAATGAGCTCCTGATTGGAATAAATAGGCATTTATATCAGTTCGACACTTCGTTTAGTATTGCAAATGAAATTACAAATCTCAACCGGAATCCGGTCTTGTCTGTAGGCCTGATAAGAATAATTTACAGCGATAAGTATAAACGTATCTGGCTGCTGACCAATGATGACATTAAGCGCATTCAAAATGTAACAATTCCTTTCGAACATTTAATTTATGCAAACGAGAGAAATAATTTTGTAAGAAGCATTTATTACGACTCCGGGAAAAACATTTTATTGGCCGGATGTTTCAATGGAGGAATACAGCTTTACGACACGACCGGAAATCCTTTATGGCAAAAAGCATTGACCAGTGATATGATCAGGGATGTTCTCGACATTGAAAAATTAACAATGGATGATTATCTCGTGATGACTCTTGGCAAGGGATGGTTTATTTTAAACCTTCCATCAAAACGGGTACGTAAATTTAAATTAAGCGGCGCTTTTGAAAATATATTGCACACTCATCTTTCAAATTTCAGCAATAATATTAAACGGATAGACGACAGTGTCGTTTTTCTTACTACCTCAATAAATGTATTCCGGTGCGTTTTTCATCATACTGTTTTACAATCAGCGCAGCCGTTATTACCCTTTGAAAGCAATACTTCAAACAGAATCAATTGCTTTATCTATACTTCTGACAAAACATTATGGGTAGGTACGGTCGCAGGAAACGTTTTCAGAATAGATAAAAACAAAGTGCTTCCTGCCATTCATATTCCTGGTAATTATTTAATACGAAGCTTTGCTGAAGATGCCTTGCATAATATTTGGACAGGCACTGATAAAGGATTGTTTGTGTACAATAGCGCGGGGCAATTGATAAAAAAAATAACCGTCGAATCGGGTTTGCTGAACGATTGCATTTATGCCATGTTACCAGTTGATAATACGTCCTCCATGTATGCCAGCACTAACCTGGGCCTGTCTTATATCTCTTTAAACGGGAGCATAATTAATTATACAAAAGAGTCAGGTCTGCAGGAAAATGAATTCAATACACAAGCCGCTGCGAAAACGAAAGCCGGCAAATATTATTTCGGCGGCATTAATGGTATAACGTCTTTTTATCCTTCCAATTTATCTGAGGTAACAGACAGCCCTGCACTGAATATCACCCATTTAATTGTAAATGACTCCTTATATAATTTTTCAACTGGTATTTGGCGGGGCGATTCTATTATTTTAGATTATAGTCAAAACCATCTCCAGCTCGACGTGGCTGCCCTTGGTCTTTTCAACGCCAGCCAATATGATTATCATTATCGCTTAAAAGGTTTTGAAGAAAACTGGCAACAGACTCATCAACCGACCGGAATAAAATATGTTCTGCAACCCGGCAGCTATTTATTTGAAATTAATTGCGCCCCCATTTTTTCAGCAAATAACATTATCAGTAAAACGATTACGATCATTATTTCACCGCCATGGTGGCGAACCTGGTGGTTTAGAATTTTAATAATAGCGTTTTCTGTTGCAGTTATAGCTTTGGTGGTCCGGCAATATTTATCCCGGCAATATAAAAAACGATTAGATGCATTGCAGCTTCAACATGAAATTCAAAAAGAGCGGGAAAGAATCAGCCGGGATCTGCACGATAATCTTGGAGCTTATGCAGCAGCGATCGCATCCAACGTTTCCAGTATGAAAATCTCCGAGAATGGAATTAATGCAACGATGTTACGTCATTTAAAAAGTAATTCGCAATCGATCATTACACAATTAAATGATACGATCTGGGCTTTAAATAAAGAAGCCATCTCTTTAACAGCCGTAAGCGACCGCTTTAAAGTTTTTCTTCAAAAAATTCAACCCAGTCATCCGGGCATACCTGTTTCCATAGAAGAAAAGATTTCTATCGATCAACAATTATCTCCGGCATCCGCCCTGCATTTATTCCGGATTATGCAGGAAGCAATAAACAATGCGCTGCGACATAGCGAAGCCAGCCAGGTAATTATTTTAATTGAAGCAGGCGAGCAATGGAAAGTTAGCATAGAAGATAATGGCAGGGGCATCGAAAGAACAACAAAAAATACTGACGGAGGTAATGGAATAATAAATATGCAAACACGTGCCCAACAGGCAGGATGGCAAATTGTATGGCGACTCAATGCTTTACGGGGAACTTCCGTGATTATATCCTCTACTACAAATTGATTATGGTTGGAAGTGCAAAAAAATCTGATTTTTGTAATTGTTTATGAAGTTTACAGTAGCCCTCACTGAAGATAATGTGATAAACAAAAACACATTTCTTCAAAAGATAACCCAGTTAACAAACTACCACGTTTTGTTTACAGCAGAAAGCGGCTATGCGTGCCTGAAAGAGCTTAAGGGACTGCCCGATTCAAAATTGCCACAAGTTATTTTCATGGATCTTGAAATGCCGGGAATGACAGGCATTGAAACGATCGCTATCGCCAAATCAACCTTTCCTCAAATTCATTTTATTGTACTTACTGTTTTTGATGATGATGATAAAATTTTCGATGCGATCAGGGCCGGTGCGTCCGGTTATTTATTAAAACATGAGCCTGCCGCATTTATAAACGAGGCTGTTGTAAATGTGCTGGAACATGGAGGCGCTCCTATGAGCCCCGCTATAGCGCGTAAAGCTTTACAACTTTTAATTAATTCTTCGAAAACGGACGCCGCTCCGGCTAATAAAATTTTCCCGTCGATTATTACCCAGCGCGAAAAAGAGATTCTCGAATACACGGTAAACGGTTGGGATGCGAAACGAATTTCCTCAAAATTAAATATCAGTACGCTGACTGTCAGGAAACACATTGCCAATATTTATCAAAAGTTGCAGGTGCGAAGTAAAGCACAAATCATACAAATGGCCCACAAGAATAGATGGTTTAAAGAAGACAGGGAATCATGACTCAAAATCGTTTGTAAAAAGAAAAGTTGTAAAGAATTTTATTATTAGCTCCAATTAAAGGTGATCACTCAGACAGACCGTTTATCTCCAACTGCATATTATTATCGCAGCAATAATATTTCCTGCTACATTATAAAGGCCATTGATAAGATGCAGGCCAAGCGGTCTTTTTTCATAAATATAAGAAATATGAATGCCGGTCGCTGAAAAACAAATGCCTGTGAGAAGACC
>JALZAJ010000016.1 GCA_030948465.1 Bacteroidota bacterium | reverse complement strand
ACATACTCACGCAGGCTCAATTGGAAATTTGCAAAATGATGCAATAGTTGATATGATGAATAAAGTTTCGTCTCGTTTCAATTTTGCCAAGGTGAATGATGCGTTACAGAAATTATTGGAGTAAATTGCCAACCTTCATAATTGAGGTCGGATACCGGCTTTCAATTGAAATAGAATTTAATTATGGTTGAAGAAAATAAAAAGAGGATTGCGATTTTTGGCTCAACCGGTTCCATCGGCACCCAGGCTTTAGAGGTCATTGAAACAAACCCTGAATTATTTGAGGTCGAAATCCTGACAGCTCAAAACAACGATGAACTTTTAATCGAACAAGCTATAAAATTTTCACCTAACGCGGTAGTAATTGGTGATGAAAAAAAATACGAAAAAGTAAAATCCGCTCTAAGCTCCAAAAATATTAAAGTTTTTTCCGGGGTAAATGCCCTGGAAGAGGTTGCAGATTTTGACACGTATGATATGATGATCGCCGCCATCGTTGGTTTTGCAGGCCTGCTGCCCACGCTAAAAGCCGTTGAAAAAGGTAAGGCAATTGCATTGGCAAATAAAGAGACTTTAGTAGTAGCAGGCGATATAGTCATGCAAAAAGCTTTGGAAAAACGAGCGCCTATAATACCCGTTGATAGTGAACATTCCGCTATATTTCAATGCCTTGTTGGAGAAACAAGAAATAAAATTGAAAAAATTATTTTAACCGCCAGCGGAGGTCCTTTCCTCGGTAAGAAACCAAATTTTTTAGTGAATGTGAAGCGGGATCATGCCCTTCAACACCCCAACTGGACGATGGGTGCCAAAATCACAATTGATTCCGCCACGTTGATGAATAAGGGCCTGGAAATGATCGAAGCGAAATGGCTTTTTAATTTGTCCCCCGACCAGATACAGGTAGTTATTCACCCCCAAAGTATTGTGCATAGCATGGTGCAATTTGAGGACGGAAGCATAAAAGCCCAGATGGGTCTGCCTGACATGAAACTGCCGATACAATATGCGCTCGCATTTCCATACAGGATTGCCAATAAAACCCCCAGGGCGAATTTTAGGAAGATCCCGAATTTAAATTTTGAAGAACCGGATATTAAAACATTCAGGAACCTTGTTTTGGCGACTAATGCTTTGGAAAAAGGAGGAAATCTTCCGTGTGTGCTGAATGCCGCTAATGAAATTGCCGTTTGGGCATTTCTAAACAATCGTATCGGATTTCTTGACATGACGGCCGTTGTAGAGAAAACCATGGACAAAATAAATTATATAGAAAAGCCAAATCTCGTGGAATATTTTGAAAGCGATGGTGAGGCTCGTAATTTTGCCGCTTCATTGTTGCACATGTAAAGCCCCGGCCCCGAAGGGCGGAAGTCAACACTCCTTTGGATTGATGTGACAAAGGGAATAATGAAATAATATTTTGAAAAAATTAAAAAAATGTCCTCTCCGGACGGAATGGGTTTATACTTATGACATTATTAGCAATTAATTGGCAGCACGTCGGACTGCAAGCCGGGTATCTTATCTTCTCGTTATCCATTTTGGTAATTATTCACGAATTCGGACATTACATTACCGCTAAATGGTTTAAATGCCGTGTTGAAAAATTCTATCTTTTCTTCGATCCCTGGTTTTCTATCGTAAAGAAAAAAATTGGTGAAACTGTTTATGGCATTGGCTGGCTTCCGTTGGGCGGTTACGTAAAAATAGCGGGAATGGTTGATGAAAGTATGGATAAAGAACAGATGAAGCAACCACCTCAACCCTGGGAATTTAGAAGTAAACCAGCCTGGCAACGGCTCATCATAATGCTTGGCGGAGTGACGATGAATATTCTACTCGCCTTTTTTATTTATGCAATGATTCTTTTTAAATGGGGTGAAACAAAATTACCCATTGCGAATGTAAAAAATGGGTTATGGATCACCGATAGCTTAATGTATGAAATCGGCTTAAAGAACGGAGATAAAATTATTTCGATAAATGGGGATTCGATAAAATATTTTAACGAGCTCACTCCAAAAATTATCCTGGGAAAGCAAATAACTCTTTCAAGGGATGGTAAACTTGAAAGCATCATTTTACCAAAAAACATGATCGAGCGCCTCGTGGAAAAGAAGGGAAAACGAAATACACTTTTGATGCCGAGGGTTCCCCTGATAGTTGGCTCTTTCGATGAAAAAAATTCCTCGAATGCTAAGAAAGCCGGCTTGCAACCATTTGATAGAATAATAGCTGTTGACACCACTCATGTTCAGTTTTTTGATGAATTGGCTTCGTTGTTAAGTACCAAAAAAGGAGATACTGTTACGGTGTCTTTTATCCGGAACCAAAAACCGATGCAAACTAAGGCGCTTATTGACAAAGACGGAAAAATAGGATTTTATGTTATTGATTTTGACCAGGCAGATAGCCTCGGAATTCTAAAACAGGAAACTAAAACCTACGGGTTTCTCGCTTCATTTCCAGCAGGAGTAAGTAAAACAGGGCAACAGTTGGATTCTTACATTCAGCAATTTAAAGCAATTCTAAATCCTGAAACGGGCGCCTATAAAGGACTTGGGGGCTTCAAAACTATGGCATCTATTTTCCCCACAGGCGGATGGGATTGGGAAGCTTTTTGGAACATTACTGCATTCTTTTCTATCATACTTGCCTTTATGAACCTTTTACCCATTCCTGCATTGGATGGCGGTCACGTTTTATTCACATTAATAGAAATGATCTCCGGCAGGAAGCCAAGCGACAAATT
>JALZAJ010000011.1 GCA_030948465.1 Bacteroidota bacterium | reverse complement strand
CATTATTTTTTATGGCCGATATATTAATTACCATATCAAGTTCGTCTGCGCCATCCACAATTGCCAAAACTATTTCTGCAACCTTTGCTTCAATAGCGGAATAGCCAAACGGGAAACCGATAACGGTTGCTACTTTTACTTTTGAATCGTTTAAAAATTCTTTTGCTTTTTTTACAAATAACGGAGGAACACAAACCGCAGCAAATTGATAATGGATGGCTTCATCACAGAGTTTGTCAATTTCTGCTAATGCAGTAGTTGGTTTTAAGATGGTATGGTCAATATACTTTGCAATATTCATTTAGAAGGATTTAAAGACACGCCTTGTTTTGAAGGCACCATTGCCACTTTTTGATGGAAGTCAGGAGATATCCTTACGTTAAAGGAACCTTTCATAGATTTTAGATGGGAATTTTTTCTTGTTCTCCTATTAATATAAAACACAACTACCCTTCCTTCCCATGACATTGCTTATATTTTTTCCCGCTGCCACAAGGACAAGGATCATTGCGGCCAATTTTTGGTCCTACTTTTATAGGCTCCTGTTTTACATTTTCTGATGGATCTACGTAATCCCCGCCTGAATGACTCAGTCGGGCAGGATTTTCCTGTGAAACATATTCGGGACCACCAGCTCCGGCACCGGCAAATTCTTCTTTGCGCTGGCGCATTTTACTCATATCTGTTTTATGCCTTCTTTCCTCATGAATTCTACCTGTCTGGTTTTGTTCCATTGGTATGCTGCAATGTGCCAGGAAGCTCACAATGTCTTTATTTACCTGGTCATCCATTTGCTTGAATGCATTAAATGCCTCGATCTTATAAATGACTAACGGATCTTTCTGTTCGTAACCTGCGGTCTGCACACTATGCCTTAAATCATCCATGGCACGAAGATGTTCTTTCCAGGCATCATCTATTAAAGCCAGTGTGATATTTCGTTCCAGCGCATTGGTGAGCTCCGCGCCGTTTGTTTCTATCGTTTTATCAAGGTTGGCTACAGCCTGCATCGCTTTCTTACCATCAGTAAATGGAACGGCTATATTTTCTATATGAGAACCTTGCTCTCTCCGAATATTTTTAATCACCGGAAGCGTTTGTTCATTCATCATTTTATTCTTGAGATTGTAATGATCCTTTGCTTCATAATAAAGCCTGTTAGCAAGTGAATGCACATCTTCTTTATCAAGCTCTTCGGCGGTAATTTCGGTATCAATACCAAAGTTCATAATCACAGCAAGCTTAAATTCTTCGAAATCATTTATTTCTTTAAAAGAAATAATAAGGCCTTCGGCCACAGAATAAAAAGCATTATCGAGATCAAGCGCCAGCCTCTCTCCAAACAAGGCGTGGTTGCGTCGTCCATAAATTACCGTGCGTTGCTTGTTCATTACATCATCGTATTCAAGCAATCTTTTTCTTATTCCAAAATTATTCTCTTCCACTTTCTTTTGAGCACGCTCAATGCTTTTTGATATCATGCTGTGTTGTATCACCTCCCCTTCTTTGTAACCCATACGATCCATGAGAGAAGCAATTTTTTCACTGCCGAACATTCGCATTAAATCATCTTCAAGAGAAACAAAAAATTGCGAAGTACCTGGATCCCCCTGCCTTCCCGCACGTCCACGCAATTGCCGGTCCACGCGGCGGCTTTCATGTCGTTCCGTACCTAAAATAGCAAGGCCGCCAGCTTCTTTTACACCGGGACCGAGTTTAATATCAGTACCGCGACCAGCCATGTTAGTGGCAATAGTTACATTTCCTGAAAGACCTGCCTCTGCAACTACCTGCGCTTCCCTGGCATGTTGCTTTGCGTTCAATACATTATGGGGCACACCTTTTTGTTTCATCATCCTGCTGAGTAATTCACTTACTTCAACTGATGTGGTGCCCACAAGAATTGGCCTTCCTGCTGCCCGCATTTTTTCCACTTCTTCTATTACTGCTTTAAGTTTTTCGCGCTTTGTTTTATAAACAAGGTCTTGCGTATCACTTCTTATTACCGGAACATTGGTTGGTATAGAAACTACATCCAGTTTATAAATATCCCAGAATTCCGCTGCTTCAGTTTCTGCAGTACCCGTCATACCGGCAAGCTTATGATACATCCTGAAAAAGTTCTGCAGGGTAATGGTGGCGTAGGTTTGCGTGGCGCTTTCGATCTTTACATTTTCCTTTGCTTCAATGGCCTGATGCAGTCCATCTGAATAGCGTCGGCCTTCCATGATACGGCCTGTTTGCTCATCTACAATTTTTACCTGTCCATCTATTACCACATATTCCACATCATTTTCAAATAGCGTATATGCTTTTAATAATTGCTGTACAGTGTGAATTCTATCTGCTTTTATAGAGTATTCGTTAAGTAAGGTTTCCTTCTCATGAAGTTTTTCATCAGCACTTACATTACTCTTTTCTATTTCTGAAAGTTTTACTCCTATATCCGGAAGAATAAAAAATTCAGGGTCTTCACCAGATTTTGTAATTAACGCGATTCCTTTATCAGTAAGTTCTACCTGGTTATTTTTTTCATCAATATGGAAATACAATTCTTCATCAACTTTAGGCATATTTTTCTGCTGATCGGCCAAATAATAATTCTCAGTTTTCTGAAGTTTCACACGCATTCCCGGTTCACTCAAATATTTAATTAAGGCTCCGTTTTTTGGAAGACCGCGATGTGCACGAAACAGGGCAAGTCCGCCTTCTTTAGGATCATCATTTCCTTCGGTAATTTTTTTCTTCGCTTCAATTAAGAATGAACTGGTTACTTTTTTCTGAGCCTCAACGATTCTTTCAACGCGTGGCTTCATTTGATCAAATTCCTGCTGATCGCCCCTCGGCACCGGACCGGAAATAATCAATGGAGTTCTCGCATCATCTATCAAAACACTATCTACTTCATCCACCATTGCGAAGTGATGCTTACGTTGCACCATTTCATCAGGAGTATGAACCATGTTATCTCTTAAATAATCGAAACCGAATTCGTTATTAGTTCCATAAACTATGTCACTATTATATGCCTTACGGCGTGCATCACTATTCGGTTCATGTTTATCAATACAATCAACAGTAAGGCCCAGCCATTCAAATAAAGTTCCGTTCCATTCACTATCCCTGCGGGCAAGATAATCGTTCACCGTTACTATATGAACTCCTTCGCCGGCCAATGCATTCAGGTAAGCAGGTAATGTGGACACCAGCGTCTTACCTTCACCGGTAGCCATTTCAGCGATTTTACCTTCGTGCAATACGATGCCTCCTATAAGCTGCACATCATAATGAATCATGTTCCAGGTAATCTCCGTTCCACCCGCCGGCCATGTATTTTTGTAAATAGCTTTATTGCCCTCAATAGTTATGTATTTTTTTGTAACACTGAAGGTTTTATCCAACTCAGTTGCGGTGGATATCAGCTCTTTATTTTCTTTGAAACGTCGTGCAGTTTCTTTTACTACGGCAAAGGCTTCCGGAAGAATCTCAAGAAGGATCTCCTCAATTTTTTTATCCCTTCCTTTGATCATAGCATCTACTTCCTGGTAAATGCGATCTCTGCCGTCAATATCAGCCGAATCCAACGCTTCCGCCTCAAGTTTTTTTGTACTGATTTCAAGGTCTGTTTCTGCGAGATGATCTTTAATACGCTGCTTAAACTCAATAGTTTTATGGCGAAGATCATCATTGGAGAGAGACTGATATTCATCAAAATAAGCATTGATCTTAGCTACATAAGGGGTTATAGCCTTTACATCTTTTTCGCTCTTATTACCACCAAATAATTTTGAAAGAAAGCCGGACATATAGTTCTGATTAAATGAAAATGTATTTATGTCAAAATTGATGCAGAAAATATTTCATAGTCAAAATGACAGTCCCAAAGTACTTCTCCGGGAGACGGCAAAGTTAGTAAATTGAAAAGAGAGCAGAAATTGCCGGATTATAATTAATAATTAAAAGATCTTACCCAACCTTCTGTTGCCAGCGGCAGTATATGCTATAAAAACACGTAATTTATGAAACGCATACATTTTGCTTTATTTCTCTTTTCATTATCAATCCTTTCTTTTAATTGCCAGAAAGAATACAGTACAACCAACTTTGGTACAAACAATACGGGAAATAATTTACCGGCGCCTATCACTGCAATACTGCAAGGAAATCTTTTAGATGAAAACGGCCAGCCTGCGCCCGGTGTGCAAGTAACCGCAGGAACAAAAACTGCGATCACTAATGAAATGGGTTATTTTAGAATAATCAACGCCGCACTCGATAAAAACGCTTCCCTGGTCGCTGCCGAAAAGCCTGGCTACTTTAAAGCCTATCGCACTTTTAACGCAACTTCCGGTGTAAACCAGGTTGTAATAAAACTGATAAAGAAAACGCTGGCAGGCACAGTTGATGGAAATTCCGGGGGCGAAATAACTCTTTCGAATGGAGCAAAAATCACACTACCTGCGAAGGGTACAGTTAATGCAGCTAACGGTGCACCCTACACGGGAAGTGTTGACGTATATTCCTCTTACATTGATCCCACCGCTGCCGACATTGATCAAACTATTCCCGGTTCATTTATGGCGAATGATAAAAATAATAAACGGGTTTCTTTAGTGTCCTTCGGGATGATGGCGGTTGTTCTTGAATCCGCTTCCGGGGAGAAATTGCAAATAGCAAAAGACAAATCTGCAAAACTAACTATACCCATTCCTTCATCAAAACAATCATCTGCACCATCAATCATTAGCTTATGGTATGTGGATGAGCAAACAGGATTGTGGAAGGAAGAAGGAACTGCAACAAAAAGCGGGACGAGTTATGTGGGAGATGTAAAGCATTTTAGTTTTTGGAATGCTGATTTTAGTAACCCTTCTATTACGGTTTCCATGACATTACTCAGTCCGCAAGGCATGCCTCTTATAAATGCGAATGCACAAATCACTGGCACTTCAGGAGGGCATGCTTGCGCCGTCACTGATTCGTTGGGGCAATTAAGCGGGCTCGTTCCTGCTAATGAAAATTTAATATTAAAGATAATAGATCAATGTAGGGTTACCGTGGATTCATTTAATATAGGGCCGTTTACACAAAATACTAACCTGGGTAATGTCAATATTGGAAATGCAACTTCTTCTGTCGTTACAGTAAAAGGTAAATTATTAAATTGTAATAATCAGCCGGTAGCAAATGGATATGCTATAATTATATTTCAAAACATTCATGCTTATGCAACAGCAGATATTAACGGAGATTTTTTATCAACTTTTGTAACCTGTGTTCAAAATACCACAAGCTGCGACATAGTTGGTGTTGATGAATCATCTCAGCAACAGGGAGCGGTGATAAATACAACCATCGCTTATCCTGTTACTAACGCTCGCAATATTTCAGCCTGCGGAATATTCTTATTCCTGGGGTTCGGGATACATACTTAATATAGATGGTTATAAATTAAATAATAGCGGTAATAATATCAATTTTAATTTCATTAATGATGGAATAATTGGTGCTTACCCACTCACAAATATCAGCGTTGAAGGTTTAAAAAATATTGCTTTAATAAAGCCTTTTAATGTTAATATAACCAGCTATGCACAAATTAGAGGTGAGTTTTATGCAGGAAGTTTCTCAGGCCAATTCAGGGATTCTTCAAACCTTATTCCTTTGCATAAAATAATTTGTTCATTCCGGTTGAGAAATTATTATTGATAAAAGGCTTTTTTAAAGCTCCGGAAGTATTATTAAAAAATTTAAAAAAGTAAACCCTCTTTTATAAGCGAAGAACAAAACATAAACGATACAGTTAACGGTTGCAAAGCCGGCAACAGGCAAGCCCAGGAAAAGTTGTATCGAAACTTTTATAAGGCAATGATGAGCCTTTGCCTTCGCTATACTAAAAATGAAACTGATGCAATGGATGTATGAATACCGGTTTTTATAAAGTCTTTAAAAATATTCAACGCTATGATTCTTCAAAAGCTTCGCTGTATACCTGGATTCGAACTCTTATCATTAATAGTTGCCTTGATCATCTTAAAGCGAAACAAAAAATTCAGCTTGCAGAATTAACTGATACAACCGATGTGCAAATTGATCCGGCGATTATTTCGAAAATAAAATCTGAACACCTGTTACATCTTATAAGAAAATTGCCGCCGGCAATCCAAACCGTTTTCAATCTTTTTACTATGGAAGGATATAGCCATAAAGAGATCGCTGATCTTTTACAGGTAAGTGAAGGGACGAGCAAATGGCATGTGAGCGAAGCAAGAAAAAATTTACAAAAAATGATATATGAAGAGAATATAAATAATGAATAAACGATTACCATACGAAGAAGAATTAGCCAGGCAATTAAATGATCTGCCTCTTCCTGATGAGAATGTTTCATGGGAGGATATGAAGCGTAGGTTGGAGGAAGATAATGACGATAACGTGATCATTCCTCCCCCAAAAATCGGATGCCTTGGGTATGGCCTGTTGCTGATGCTGGTTGTAGCCATATTATTTTTTGTATTAAAGCCTGACAAATGGATATGGGACATGAAGGAAAAAAAATATTGATTCCATTGAGGCCTCAAAAAGCACAAACAAAAAAGATATATCTCTTAAGAAACAAGATGAAGATTCGCAAACAAACTCGTATGAACCCGGAAGTTTATTAATACCGCAAAAAGATTCAAATTCTTCTGTCAATAAAAAAAGAGAGGAATCACTGAATAAAGATTCATTAATCTTAATTGATAAAAAAGAAATTGAAAACAAGAAATTAATTTCAAGAAGAAATCCAATATCGAAAGATTATTCTAAAACAAAACGCAACATAACTTTTGGTGAAACTTTTAAAGAAAAACAAATTGAAAAAAATAAAAAAAATAAGTCAGAAAATAAAAAGATACCGGGAAAATTTAGAAGCGACATTTCGGGTGATCAACAAAATTCGGATTCTGCGATAGACAATACAAAAGATATCCCTCTTAAAAATGATACATTGACAAATGATGAAAATATCAGATCACATTCGACAATTCATAAAAACGCGGATACATTCGTTATTAAAAAAGAAATAAAAATTGCTGATACAAGTGCGCTTAAAATAAACAAAGACTCTGCAAAGAAACAAATTTACTTTGCCGCAGGATTGGCGCTGCATCAGCTATTGCCCGTTAATGGCCAAAAATTAGTTACCTACAATTCGCTCGGAAGAAGAGGCACATTGACGGACTACATTCCTTCCATCTATTTCAGAATGTACAAGGATAAAAAATGGTTTGTCCAATCAGAACTCAGGTACGGAGCGCCGCAAAACACAAAAGAAGTTATTTACAAACAACAAAAATTTGTGGATACCAGCAGCAACACTACAAAAACAACCTCTGCCATTTTGAAAAAAACTTATTATCACCAATTGCCGATAAGCTTTAATCATTTTACTCTTCCCGGCTTTACTGCAGGCGTGGGCTTGACATGGAATAAATTCAGCAGCGCAGTGATTGATCATGAAGTTAAGGTGACCAATAACATAACGCAAATTGATTCTATTAAAGTAAATCAGATTTTACATTCACAAAAGCGGACAGTAATTTCGTAACCTCATATTTCCAGGCTTTATTTGAAACACAGTATGAATGGAAACGATTTTCTTTTGGAGCAAGATATTCTTTTGGCCTGCAGCCATACATAAAATTTCAGCTTGCCGGTGGGCAAAAACAGGAAGAAAAAAACAGTTCACTTCAAATTTTTATAAGATATAATTTATGGGAATCAAAAAAAGCGAAAGAGTAGGATAAACTTATAATTATTTAAAAAATTTAAGATGCTGAAGAATTTTAAAACATAAAAATGTTGATTTGAAATATGGAGGACTATGACCGTTTTAAAATTCTGTCAACTGCTACAAATAATAATGCGACTATCACAAACACAACAACCAAAAGCCCGCTGTTTATAAAAACTTTATTATATCCAAGCTCTTTCACGTTAATAAATGGATACGGATAAAATCCGGAAAAAGCGCCGCGAATTAAGATATAAATAATATAGCCAAAGGGGTAAAGAAGCCAAGGAAAAATATCTTTCCACTTAAGATTTGTTTTTGGGACAAAAAATATCCAAAAGAAAATAAAAAGAAGCGGGACGACCGTATGCAACAATTCATCAACAAGGAGTTGCAGTCCTTCAGGCTTCCATAAGAAACGCAATATCAAATTATAAACAAGGCCAACGATAATAATATAAAGTGCAATTGCAGTAAGTGTTTTGGTGTGCGAAAAAAAAGCGTTCAGTTTTGAATTTCTTTTTAATAAAAGAGCCGTGCAGCAAACAGCGACAAGAATATTTGTAAGTATTGTGAAAAAGCTAAAGTACCTGATGATCGTTTCCGGAACAGAAGCTACCCGGTTAAGAATAATAAGATATAGCTGGACAATAAGCGCGAGCCATCCTAAAATACTTATAATAATTAAAAATGAACGATTATATTTTCCCTCAAGCTTTTCCATAAATTAATTTTTTCTCAATCTAGTATCCTTGTAAATCCAAAATGACATTTTCGATTTACAGGGATACAATTATTCATAACCTGGGCAAATATTTAGAAAAAAACGTTTCTGTATTGCATATAGTTATCCCCTCTTTGGTTTTGTATTGATCTACATCCGGCACAACTACGAAATTCTTTTTTGTTTTAAGGTCTGCAATACTTTGGTAGTTCCCTTTACTAAGTACAGGTGCATTATTCAGTTTAATTTCTACACTAGCCACCGGATGTATTCCTTTGGCCAACACTATATCGCACTCGGTGCCAGCTTGTGTGCGGTAGTAATATAAGTCTAATCCTGCCGGCTTCAATTCTTTTACCTGCTCAACAATATATCCTTCCCAGGAAGAGCCTACAACGGGATGGCCTTTTAAAGAAAGCATATTTTTAATATCACTGAGCTGGTGCAGCAAGCCACTGTCGCGAATATATATTTTTGGTGACTTAACCAGTCTCTTACCCGCGTTCACATAAAAGGCCGGTAGCCGATGTACTAAAAAAGCGCTTTCTAAAAAATCAATATAACGGTTAACGGTAGGCGCAGTTATACCTAATGAACGTGCCATCATTTCAGCATTCCACACTGTACCGTTTATGTGCGCCAGCATGCTTAATATTCGCCGTATAATATTACTCGTAAGATCTACACCAAATAAAAGACTCAGGTCTCTTTCAATATAGCTGCGTATAAAACTATGCATCCACTCAGCCGCTGCCTTATCATTCCTGGCGAGCAATGATTGAGGAAAACCACCCCTAAGCCAATGTTTATTGCGGCTGATTTTTTCAGGCAATTCAATAATATTTATCGGGGACAATTCCCGGTAGGCAATGCGGCCTGCCAGTGATTCAGAAACACCTTTCACCAGTTGAGGTGAAGCACTGCCGAGCAGTATGAACCTTCCATTGCGCCTGTCTTCATCGATAAGTGATCGTAGTACAGCAAATAAGGAAGGAATAGTTTGTACCTCATCTATAATAATAAACTTGTCTTTATTTTCCGATAAAAAAGTAAAAGGATCAGCCAGTCTCCTCACATCGAGCGGATTTTCAAGATCAAGATATAATGACGGTTTCTTTTGGAAATCTGCAATTTGTTTCGCAAGGGTTGTCTTACCTACTTGCCTTGCCCCGAGAATAGCTACTGCAGGAAATTGCTTCAGCAGTGCGATTATTTCTTTTTGTAACCGTCTTTCTATCATTCAACAAAGATAATGCTATCCTTGTAAATCCAAAATGGCATTTTCGATTTACAAGGATGAGACAAACAAGTTCCTGGATTGTTTTTATTAAAAATCCGTGTAAATGCTTGAGGTTACTACGTTTCAGTTCGTGATAACTTTTCTTTATTTTTTTTTGTATTTAAACTGGCAATGCGGATATAGTATTTTCATCGTAAGTCATTCCTGCTAATTTCCTTCTGGATTACTTTTATTGGTACCGCGTTCATAAAGAAAGAAAAAGAATATGTCCCAATTTATAATTTTTTCATTTTACCTCTTACTGGAATTTCATATCCAAATGGCATTTTTTCTTTTGAAACCTTATCAAGAATATTTTCCCATGAATTAATCAGAAGTTTCACTATTTCCCAATGCTTATCCATTCCTTTTTGCATCTTTAAAAAGAATATTCCAATTTTATATTCTTTGCATAGTTGGTATTGCAACCTTGTTCTGTGGATATTTAAATCTTTGGTTATTAAAATGCCATTAACCTTACCAATTGAAGGGATAATAATTTCATCCGGTTGTCCTTTACCTAATTTTATTTTGGTGGAGTAAACAATTACATCCCTGAAGTAACCTTTGTTGAGTGAGTTTAGCGCATCTGCTACATATTCTGAGAGATTCTCATCTATGTAGATTTCCATTAGGCAGCAGGTTTTTTATAGAAGGAGATAGCATCATTAACCTGTTTGCTTGTGATGTCATATAAAATACTAATTGCCTCTGTTGGTTCACCGCTCTCGTACATTGAAAAAATTACTTCGGCATTAATATTTGTACCATTTAGAGTTGGCTGGCCAAATTGGTTATGCGGGTTAATTACAATATCGCTTTGCTTTCCTGCAGGCCAGAATTTTTCCGCTATTTTATTTAAATTGAAATCAATTTTACCTGCGAAGTCGCGAATAAATTCAACGAAGTCTGTTTGCCTTGAGCCATCAGCTTTTACAATGCTATCTTTAAATTCAAACCAGATTTGTTTGCCATCGCTTAAAATTTTATCACTTGCAAAAGGATAAGGAATATTTAAGTCTTTCACCATAGCGATTCTTGATTTCAAAATTTCCTTTGGTGTAACGCCTAACTCCTGCAAGTGGAAACAAGTGTATAATTCAATAAGCGTATAAAAATTCACTGCCTTTATCTTATTATCGACAGACCATGAATAGGTTTCATTGAAAAACTTCTTTCCTGCTCTCTCGTTCCAATATTCATTCAAATAACGGCGAACCTTATATTTAGGAATAAACAAGAGGCTGCTTATATTAGCTATTGTATAAATACCCGAGCCCAATTGTTGCTTATGGAAAGTTACTGTTGACATTGTTTACGAAATTACAAAAGTTAGCCAGAAATTTTTAGGAATGAAGATTGAATTTAATACCCCGGCATATCATCGTAAGTCATTCCTGCTAATTCCCTACCTGCCTTCTTTTTATTAGTGCCGCCCCATTGCTTGAAGAAAAAAAGCACTTCTTGCTCCTGGC
>JALZAJ010000006.1 GCA_030948465.1 Bacteroidota bacterium | reverse complement strand
AGAAGACGCAGTAAAAGCTATCCAATCCGGGAACAGGGTTTTTATACATGGAAGTGCTGCCACGCCTTTGCATATTTTAGAAGCGCTACAAAAACGACACGCGGAGTTAAGCCACGTAGAATTAGTGAGCATCACCACTTTTGGAAATATCAATTTTGATGATCCCATTTATAGAAAAAGTTTTTTCATAAACTCATTGTTTGTTTCGGAAAATAATCGCGCCGTGGTGAATAGTGAACATGGAGATTATGTGCCCATTTTCCTTAGCCAGATTCCACAATTGTTTAAAAGAAACATCCTGCCTTTGGATGTTGCCATTGTGCAGGTGTCTCCGCCGGATGCACATGGGTTTTGCTCGCTGGGCACTTCCGTGGATATAGCACGAGCCGCCGTAGATACAGCGAAGCACATTATCGCACAAGTAAATTCAAAAATGCCGCGTACGCATGGAGATGGCTTTGTTCATATAAGCAGATTTAATTCCATAGTGTGGCATGATACAGAACTTCCTGAAATAGATTACCAGTCAAGATCGAATGATACGGTGATACAAATAGGCCGTAATGTGGCTTCGCTGGTAGAAGACGGCGCTACCTTACAGTTAGGCATAGGCGCTATTCCTGATCAGGTGTTACGAAACCTTTCTAATCATAAAGGCCTCGGCCTGCATACCGAAATGCTTTCCGATGGTGTAATTTCTTTAATAGAAAAAGGCATCATTGATAATAGCCGTAAAGTAATAAATGTCGGCCGGTCTGTGACAGGTTTTATGGCAGGCACCAAACGATTGTATGATTTTGTAAATGATAATCCATGTATAAGAGTAATGGATATAAGCTACGTAAACGATACCTCCATCATTCGTAAAAATCCAAAAGTAACCGCAATAAACAGCGCTATTGAAATTGACCTCACAGGCCAGGTATGTGCTGATTCATTTGGCACTTATCAATACTCCGGCATTGGCGGGCAAATGGATTTTATAAGAGGCGCTTCCTTATCGGACGGAGGAAAGCCAATTATCGCTATGCCATCTGTTACATCAAAAGGTGTTTCACGCATTGTTCCATTCTTAAAAGAAGGTGCCGGAGTGGTTACCACAAGAGGGCATGTTCACTGGGTAGTTACTGAATATGGAATGGCAGATCTGTTTGGTAAAAATTTAAAACAACGGGCAAGGGAATTGATACGGATTGCACATCCTGATCATAAAGACAGTTTGGCAAAAGCTTTTTATGAAAGGTTTAAAGTGATATACTAAACGACTTAGCTATAACTCACTTAATTAATAATTTTATCGGTATAACATACCAAAGAAAATCCTGCGATAGTTTGAAAATAAATTTTCGGCATAGTTCTCTTAACTGGTATTGGTAAGTTTAATTTTGGGGTTGTATCGTTAGACTTTAATCATTAGAATTGAACCTCTCTTTATTTTATCTAATATTCAGCCTTCGTGGGTGTTCCGCTTTTTTCGCAAGCTCACACCAGCCACTCGTGAAAGCCGCTGCCTGGTCTCCCGACCAGCGGCTAACCATTCTAATATCACTATTGAATTCTCAAATTGTTTTGCTCTAATGCCTGCTCCATCCCCCATCACCTCCTTCGGCCATGAAAGCCTTGCACTGCGTTACGAGTGTTAATTAAAATTACTGTATAAAATAAAACAGGAAGATGAACTCCATCTTGCCTGAATTGCTAACGGCACCTTAATGAAAATCGCTGCACATAAATAATTTTTACCAAAGTGATTAAAGTTTTATGATAATGTGTTTATTTTACACAACAATTGCTTGTTATGAAAAAATCCCTGCCTGATTTTTTTATCTTCTTACTTTTTTCTTTACCTGGTTTTTCTCAACTGCTAACCTGGTCATCCAACTTTATACAGGAAAGCAGCACTCCAGTTGTAATTACCGTTGATGCTGCAAATCGCTTTAAAGAAAGCCTGAATATTGAATCATTTACACATGAGAACGCAGTTTTAATTATTAGCTGCCTGAACAGAAACGATGTTGCAAAGAAGGCAAAACATTAAATGCGGGGAATAATAACATCCAGGTAAATAAGACATTAAAATTTTCAAAGGGAGTTTATCTTTTTACCATTATTGAATCAGAAAACAAAAACAACGTATCAGGATAATAAAAGACAATTAACGGAGGATTGGCTCAGAAATTATAAAAATAAGTGACCGTAATTTTAATCATCGCTTCTTTATTTATTTATCATGTCAGCCGCATCAAAAGAAAACCTTCAAAAGACTACCAAGACATTAAAAGCAATTCAATCAGAAGTGCAAAGCATCAACAGGCTTGCTTTATCAATTGATTGTGTAATTTTTGGGTTTGATGAGAACAAACTTAAGGTGTTACTTATCCGGTCTGATTTAAAAAAATTTCAAGATAGATGGACGCTTTTGGGAGATCTCGTAAAGCCACACGAGGATCTTGATGCGGCTGCCTATCATATATTGAAGCAACGAACCGGGTTGAATGATGTTTACCTGGAGCAGGTGCATACTTTTGGGGAAGTGGATCGTCATCCGGCAGGACGTGTGGTTACAGTTGCTTATTGCTCACTGATAAATATTCAGCATCACCGCTTAAAAATTTTGGATAATGAACTCCATTGGCATGAAGTAGATAAAGTGACCGACCTGGCATTTGATCATCAGAAAATATTTGAAGCTTGTTATTCCTGGCTTCAAAAAAGAGTTCAGGAGCACCCGCTCGGGTTAAGCCTTTTGCAGAACAAATTTTCATTGAGGGAGCTGCAAAATTTATATGAAGCGATATTGGGAATAAAGCTTGACAGGAGAAATTTCAGAAAGAAATTTTTTGCTATGGACTTTCTTGTAGATATAGATGAGATGGAGCAAAATGTATCTCACCGGCCAGGCAAGCTTTATAAGTTTGATTATGAAAAATATGAGAGAAATAAAAGGAAGTGGCCCAATATAGATTTTTAAAATAATTTGTTTTGGCCTCCTTAGGATGAAATGCACTCATTGGAAAAAATAAGTGGTATTATATATTTTATATGATCTTAAATTTCCACATTGATCCATCTCTTCTTTAAAATGCTCTTTTTCAATCAGTCTCTTGTACCTTCCGGGATCAACAATTTGTGTACACATTCTACCCGTAGAAATTCAACAAGATTAACGAGCTACTATACGGCTATTTGAGATTTTTTTCTGTAGGTCTGCGGAGAGCATTCAGCATATTTCATAAATTGCCGATAAAAGAATTGAAGGCATTCATAGCCGCAGGCATAGCCTATTTCATTTGCCCGCATATCGGTTTCTGATAGAAATTTACGGGCCATTTTTATGCGGTATTCGTTTAGAAAGCTGAAAAAAGGCTTTTTTGTTGTCTGGCTGAAAAATTTAGAAAAAGCACCTTCGCTCATATTCACCAAAGTAGCTGCATTGGCCAAAGTAATCTTTTCCGAATATTTTTCTTTTATGAAATTGCAAATTATATCAAGGCGGGAATTAGGAATATGATTATTGAATGAGAATTCTTCGTCGCAAAGTATTTTAAACTCATTCGATTTGGCAAGTTCATTTAGCAATTGTAATAAGAGAACCAGCTTTTCAAAAGGTGGAAGTACGAGCAGGTCTGACTGCTTTTTTTTAATTTCCTTCCCTATGTATTTGTCAAATTTTATTCCCTTTACTGACAGTTCCAGCAACCTGCGGATGTCTTTGAATTCGGGGGTTGAAAGCCAATCTCTACCAAGAAAATTTTCACCCCATTGGATTACAAGCGAAGAATAATCGTGTTGCTTCTTGCTGGTGTTTTGCCAGCGATGCGGAACGCTGGGCGCTAATAGAATAAGATCGCCTTCTTCAAAATCCCCGATGTTATTGCCAATATACCTTGTACCGTTACCCTTGATTACAAAGTTCATTTCATAGTTCGGGTGAGAATGCAAAGGAGCGTTTTCAACTCCCTGCGTTTTTAAGAAGATGGAAGAAGAATTTTTTGGAAGCAAAGGGTATTCAAAATTTGCCCTCATAATCGCGTGTTTTGGATAATTAAAATTACGAATAATTAATAGCAATCGAAATGTTCATACACTTAAAGTTGAGATCTTAGGAGTAAACCAAAACCACGTAAAAGTTACAATTGATTTGGGAATAATCAATATTATGTGGATTACAAAGTAACCCGGTTTTGTAAAATTTATTCAAAAGTTTTATGGGCTCGGGAGAGTTGGCCTGGTGGAAACAATAACGATAAAAATTTTTAACCAGGATCATTGAAAGTGCTCATAGGCAAATGAGTTTAATCCAAAAATATCTTCGAATGAAAACAACTTTGACAAATCATAATAGGTGAACTAATAGTCATAATTGTGGAGTTTAAATAATCGCTGTTCATTTAGTTTCGTTTTAATGGAATAGAAAAATTCGCTTTACGGATCATCACAAACGGTTGAATATATCACGTGTAACAAAGAAATGAAAGGCAGCATCTCAATTACGAATATGTATAGAATTACTTTTTTGAAAACGCTTTTACTTTATTTGGCATTCCTCTATCCGGGGCTTTCGTCGGCCCAAATAATCAACTTAAGCAAAGCAGTTATCATTGCTTCACTCACCATCAATCATCCTGTGAGAGCAACAGCGATAAGGGTTTTGCAGGAAGAAGTTGGCCAGCGCTCTTTCATCAGTCTACTGGCTGTTTCACGATCAACGAATGGGCCAGTAATCATATTAGCGACGATAAAAGATAAAGAGATTAATGGCTTACCAGTGCCAATACGTTCAGGAGAAAATCTTCCGGAAACGAAGGCGGAAGGATTTAGAATCGCAGTTACGCAGCAAGGTGGAAATAATATTTTATGGCTTATTGGTGCGGATGAAAGAGGAATCATTTTTGCCGTCGGAGAATTTCTTCGCACTGCAGATATTTCCAGGAATAAAATTCTGTTCGATAAGATAAATGAAATTACCACCTCACCTGTTTATCCTATCCGTGGGCACCAGCTTGGCTATCGTAACACTGCGAATTCATGGGACGCATGGACGGTAGATCAGTTTGAAAAATATATTCGTGAGCTGGCGATGTTCGGAACCAACAGTATTGAAAATATTCCTTTCCAGGATGATAAGCCCGGGCCAAATATGAAAGTGCCGCGGGAGGTGATGAACGTTAAGATGAGTGAGATCTGCAACAACTATGGCCTCGACTATTGGGTGTGGACGCCTGCAGATGTTGATCTTTCAGACAAAACAAAATTTGAAGATGAAGTAAAAAAGCATGCGGAGTTTTATAAAGAATGTCCCCGTCTTGATGGCGTCTTTTTC
The DNA here is from genome assembly GCA_030948465.1 of Bacteroidota bacterium. GTDB lineage: Bacteria > Bacteroidota > Bacteroidia > Chitinophagales > Chitinophagaceae > Ginsengibacter. The sequence continues at coordinate 7,936 of JALZAJ010000006.1, read as the reverse complement.
CCCGGCGGAGATCCGGGCGACAATGACCCTAAATATGTAATGCCGTTTCTTGAAAGGATAGCTGCTGAATTGAAGAAGTATCATCCAGGAGCGGGCGTCTGGATATCGTTGCAAGGATTCAACAATTCGCAGGTAGATTATTTTTATGAATATCTTAAAGATAATAATCCAGGTTGGCTTACAGGCGTCATCACCGGCCCCAGTAGCCCGGACCTTGCTGAAACTCGCTTCAGGCTTCCATCAAAATATAAACATATTTCTTACCCGGATATTACGCATACTGTTCGCTGCCAATACCCGGTATTGAATTGGGACCAGGCTTTTGCTCTCACCGAAGGACGTGAAGTTTGCAATCCACAACCTTTTTATTATGCAAAAATTCATAATCGTTTCGCACCATTTACTGATGGATTTATTTCTTATTCCGATGGCGTAAACGATGATGTAAATAAAGCTCTTTGGAGCCAGTTGGCGTGGAATCCAAACAAAGACGTCAACAAGGTGATACAAGAATATGCCCGGTATTTCTTTGGGCCTTCACTTGCTGAACCCGCAGCCAATGGCATTTTAGCATTGGAGAGAAATTGGGTTGGCCCTTTGGAAGAAAACGGCGGTGTGGAAACAACATTTTCCTTTTGGCAAAATCTGGAATCGAAAAATCCGCAGCTAAAAGATAACTGGCGCTGGCAACAATTAATGATGCGTTGCTATTACGATACCTACAACAGGCGCAGGAAATTTTACGAAGAGGGACTTGAAAAGAAAGCCAATGAAGTATTCAAAAAGGCAGCAATGGTTGGCACAGATAAGGCGATGCACGAGGCATTGCAAATAGTAAATGAAGCTGATACCAAACCCGTCTATCCGGAATTGAGACAAAGAATAGTTAATTACTGCGATGCCCTTTTTAAATCGATCGGCATGCAAACAAGCGTAAAAAAATATAACGCCAGTGGCGAAGAACGCGGAGCCATTCTCGATTTTATTGATTATCCCCTGAACAATCGTTGGTGGTTAACAGATGAGTTTGCAAAAGTTAGTGCGATGAAAACGGAAGAAGAGAAACTTGCCCGTCTTAATATTATAAGCAAATGGGAAAATCCCGGCCCGGGAAGTTATTATGATGACGTCTCAGATATTTCCAAAGAGACACATGTGATAACATCATCTGACGATGCAACAGATGTAGCCTGGTGGGATAATGGCTTTAGCAGGAAACGCTTGTCCACACAGCTTTTCCAGAATTTTCCAAAATTGATTTACGAAGATCTCGATCCAAAAGGGGATTACACAATTAGAATTGCTGGCTTTGGCGAAGCCTTGTTGCGGGTGAATGGAGTACGGGTTGATCCTTTTATTTATAACAAGGAACTTGAAGAATTTAAGGAGTTCCATATCGCCAGTAAGTATGTCCGCGATGGAAGAATTGAAGTTTCTTTCGATGAGCCTGAGGAATCACAATTGAACTGGAGGAAGAAGTCGAAAATATGCGATATATGGTTATTGAAGAAATGATGAGCAACTGGATTTGATAGAATAATGAAGAATAGTATTAAACGGATTTAAACGATATAGAATGAGTTCAAAGAGATTTATTTTAATGTTCGTGTTATGTGTATTGATTCATCAAACTAATCTTGCACAGCAGGCAGATTTTTCGAACGCGGTGATCTTTGCACCGCAAGAAAATAACGCACAGTTACAGGAAGCCGCCACGGTCCTTCATGATGTTATCAAAGAACACACTGATATTGATTTGCCCATTTTGCACGAAACTTCAAATGCTAACAAACCAATAATTTTTATTTGTATAGATAAAAAAGAAAGTAGCATTCCAAAAAAATATTCTGTAGCCTTAAGCAAACTTTCACCTGTTAAAAAAGACGGCTACAAGATCATTTTTTTAAAAGATGAACAAGCAATTTTAGTTGCCGGTAATGATGAACGCGGCGTATTATACGGTGTCGGCTACCTGCTGCGTAAAATGGAACTGAAGCAGGGACAAATTCTTGCTCCAGGCAATATAGATATTTCTTCCAGCCCCGCCTATTCTATTCGTGGACATCAATTAGGATACAGGCCAAAGACCAATGCGTACGATGCGTGGACTGTTGCACAGTTCGATCATTATATCCGTGACCTGGCACTTTTCGGAGCGAACAGTATTGAGATTATGCCTCCCAAAACAGACGACGATTCTATTAGCAGTCACATGAAGCTCCCTGCTATTAAAATGATTGAAGAGCAATCACGTATTTGTAAAAAGTATGGGCTTGATGTATGGATGTGGTACCCAAATATGGGAAGCGATTATACGTCACCGTCCGCTATTCAAAAAGAATTGGATGAAAGGATCGAAGTCTTTAAAGTGTTGCCAAAGCTTGATGCGGTTTTTGTTCCCGGCGGCGACCCGGGCGATCTTGAACCCGATGTCTTATTTAGCTGGTTGAAGAAAATGTCTGTTGTGCTAAAGCAATATCATCCTACTGCTAAAATATGGGTTTCACCGCAAGTGTTTCGCCCATCGCAAAAATGGTATGATGCATTTTACAAACAAGTCAATCAAAAATATCCCTGGTTTGGCGGCGTGGTTTTTGGCCCGTGGGTAAAAGAGCCCATACGGGAAGTCAGGCGACTTGTAAATAAAGATATTCCTATAAGGCGATACCCGGACATTACACATAGCTTAAGTTGCCAGTATCCAATCCCTCAATGGGATCTCGGTTATGCTATTACGTTAGGCAGGGAATGTTATAACCCAAGGCCTGCTGATGAAAAGCAAATTCAAAATGTTTTTGCAAAATATGCGCAGGGAAGCATCAGCTATTCAGAAGGTATTAATGACGACATCAACAAATTCGTTTGGAGTGGCCAGGACTGGGATCCCACAACACCTGTAATAGAAACGCTGCGTGATTATGCAAGACTTTTTATCGGCCCCAAATACACCCAATCTTTTGCAGAGGGAATAATTTCGCTCGAGAAAAATCTGAAGGGCCCCTTGCTTACAAATAGTGGTGTTGACAGCACTTTACAAAAATGGCAGCAGATGGAAAAAGAAGCGCCACAGCAGGTGTTAGCAAATTTCAGATTTCAAATGGGCCTCTTACGTGCATACTACGATGCATATATTCATAGCCGACTGGTTTATGAAACAGCCCTGGAAAGAAGTGCTAAGGATGCACTAATGAATGCAAAAAATACGGGTGCGTTACAAGCAATCGACCATGCTACAGAAATGCTTGAACAGGCAGTTCAAAAACCAATAAGGCCTGAACTACGGCAACGCTGTTTTGCTCTTTCGGATTCGGTATATAATTCTATCGGTTCACAGTTAACGGTAAACAAACCGCAAGATGCTATGGCGGGGAGGGGAAATTTTATGGATAATATTGATTTGCCTTTAAATGATTCCAGGTGGTTACTTTCACAAACTGCGAAAATAAAAAAACTGCCCTCCGAAACAGAAAGATTAGACGCCATTGATAAATTACTAAACAGATCAAACCCTGGCCAGGGTGGCTTTTACGATAATCTTGGTTCTACCGGAAATTGGAAGCATGTTGTTCGCCAGAAAACATGGGACCAGGATCCCGGCAGTCTTGAGTCTCCGTTAAGCGATTTTGGTGCAAGTCTTAAAGGCGAAGAATGGGTTGATATTTTACCCGTTGGTTTCGAAGGCCAGGCGATCCCCCAGGCGTGGATGACGCAGGTAACTACATTGTACGATACACCATTAATGATGAAGTATGAGAACCTAAATCCCCAAAGTTCTTACAGATTAAGAGTAGCCTATACAGGGCGTTTCAACTCCAGGTTGAAACTCGTGGCTGATGGAAAATATCTTATCCATGATTTTATTCAAACGGGTAAACAACCCATCTATGAATTTCCGGTACCTAAAGAAGCATTAATGGACGGGAGAATCACTTTTACATGGACCTGCGATAGCGGCCAAAGAGGAACACAGGTTGCGGAAGTATGGTTGATAAAAAAACAATAGAATGTTTCTTATTTATTAAGAACACTTCCATAGACGGTTAATAAAAAAAACGATCGTATGAATTTAAAAATTAGCAACGTAAAGAAAAAATTAAAGGAGGGACAGGTATGTTTTGGAACAATGCTTCGCATACTAAAATCGCCGCAAGCCGTTGCCATGTGCGCTTCGGAAGGGTGGGATTATATTATTCTTGACACGGAGCATAACGATTATGATTACGAAACCCTCGGCAATTTTTCTTTAGTAGCTAAGTATGAAGAGATCGGTTTATTTGTTCGCGTACCGGATAAGCTGTATCATCAAATGGCGCAGATGCTGGATATAGGCGCCGAAGGTTTAGTATTACCGCAGGTAAAAACCCGTGAGGAAGCAGAACATATTATTCGCTCTACAAAATATGCTCCTATGGGCAAAAGAGGTGTAAGCATATCTACAACGGCTACCCTATTTAGAGAATATAAAATTGAAGAATATACCGAGTGGGCTAACCGGGAACTTATGACCATTGTGCAAATTGAAAGTGAAGAGGGAATAAATAATGCTGAACAAATAATTTCCACACCGGGAGTTGATGCCATAATGATAGGACCTGCTGACCTCAGCCATGATATGGGCATATCGGGCCAACTACACCATCCAAGAATGGAAGAAGCGCTTCGCGAAGTGATTAAGCAATGTGATAAATATGGAGTAGCGCCAGGCATACACCTTAACAATATGGAGGATATAGATAAATGGGTAGGTGAGGGCATGCGTTTTATAAACTATAGTTATGATTCTAAATTTTTTAAGGATGCATTGAAAGAGTCTTTGCATAGGCTGCAGTCTATTTCGAAAAAGGTCGGCACCGCAGGTCAGACCGGCTGAGATCAAAAAATTAGAAAACAGGACGAGTTCCAGATTTTGTAACCGCCGTCCGGCCTGCGGTTCTGACGGCTCGTTAGGTCGGCACCGCAGGTCAGACCGGCTAAACTAACAGGTAAAATAATTTTTATACCAACATAATAAAATAAAATTTCAAGCATGCTATGCTGCATCCTTTAAACAAAGCTGCATGATGAAAAATCTCACACTGCCGGATCTTTCAATTATCATTATCTATCTTCTTGCGATGGTGGCGGTGGGCATTTATTTTTCCAGGAAAAATAAAACAACAGAGCAATTCACGAAGGCTTCCGGTAAAATACCAAGCTGGGCGATCGGGCTCTCTCTTTATGCTACTTTTTTAAGCAGCAATACTTTTCTCGGCGTTCCGGGCAAGGCGTTCGGCAGTAACTGGAATGCCTTTGTATTCAGCCTTTCCATGCCTTTGGCCGCATGGGTTGCTACCAAATATTTCGTTCCTTTTTATCGCCGAAGCGGCGAAATTTCGGCTTATACACACTTCGAACATCGCTTCGGCCCCTGGGCACGAACCTATGCAGTAATTTGTTTTTTGCTCACACAGCTTGCAAGAATTGGATCTGTTTTTTTTGGTATCGCATTAAGCTTGCAAGCCCTAACCGGCTACAGCATGGCTTCCATCATGATTGTAGTCGGAATCTGCATTATTATTTACACAGTTGCAGGCGGCATGGAAGCCATTATATGGACGGAAGTTGTTCAGGCGGTATTGAAAACACTCGGCGCATTATTAATTCTATATCTAATAATCCAGGGCATGCCCGGGGGTGTTTCAAAAATAATAGAGATAGGAAAACAAGATCATAAATTCAGTCTTGGCTCTTTTTCTCCTAACCTCACCGGATCAACTTTCTGGGTGATTCTTTTATATGGTTTTTTTATCAACCTGAATAACTTTGGCATAGATCAAAATTATGTGCAACGATATCACACTGCCAGTTCTGAGAAGGGAGCAGCAAAGTCTGTCTGGCTTTGCGTGAAATTATACGTTCCCATATCGCTGCTGTTTTTTATTATCGGCACGGCACTCTATGCCTATTATCAAATGCACCCCGGCCTTACACAAACCATACGGTTGCAGGCCGCCGCAGAACGTCTCCCGCTTACCGCATCAAAGGAATTAATCGCAACTACTGCCGCATCATTAAAGCCATCCGACTTCGGCGATAAGATCATGCCGCATTTTATGGTTACTCAATTGCCAGTCGGAGCGCTGGGTCTTATCATTTCAGCAATCCTCGCTGCTGCCATGAGCACGATCAGTTCCGGCATGAATGCTTCTGCAACTGTTTTTACAGAAGATATTTATAAAAGGTATTTTAATAAAAATGCTGCGCAAAAAAAATCGCTTTCGATACTCTATATCAGCACTTTTATTTGCGGCCTTTTAGGTATGGCGAGTGGCATCGCCATGATCGGCATCAGCAGTGTACTCGACACCTGGTGGGTACTTTCAGGCATTTTTGCCGCGGGAATGTTAGGGTTGTTTTTACTTGGAATCATAAGCCGTCATACCGGAAATACCGCAGCCTTAACAGCTACTATAATTGGTATCGTGGTAATTGTGTGGATGGCATTACCGCAATTAATTCCAGAAAATTATGCTTACCTGCGAAACCCGCTGGATAAAAACCTGATAATTGTCATTGGCACACTTGTAATTTTTTTAACTGGTGTAACGATAACAAAATTTCGCATGGCTGTGAAAATAATAAAATGATAGTAAGTAAACGTGAGTTCGGTATAAGGAATAGTGGAATACAAAATAGCAATAATGGAATTGAAATCGAGGTTCGCCAAAACCAGGAAGGTTTCCCTGGAGAGGTTTTGAAATTTGAAAGTGTCTCTGAAAAAAATCTTCTTGGTTTGATGAAAAGAATTAATTGCCACGGCCTTCAGGCCGTGGAAGGAGTAAAAGGTCCCCGGCTTTAGCCGAATCCTTTTAGTCTTTCATTATATTTTGGCTAAAGCCAATTACATTTTCAAAACAGAACCACGACCTAAAGGTCGTGGCAACTAAAAGAATCTTTTGAAATGGAGCTAAAAAATTTTTTATAACGAAATGATTACTAAAACCAGGAAGGTTTCCCTGGAGAGGTTTTGAATTGAAAGTGTCTCTGAAAAAAATCTTCTTGGTTTTGATGGAGAAGCCAGACGATATAGAAGGTTTACAACAACTCACATTAATTAAATGTGTACCGTTTCTATGTGCCTTAGACAGTATTGAATTAAAAAATATTTCAAATGGAAAAAATGCCAGAAAAAAAATTTATCCCGGTGATGCTTACTCCGTTTAAGAACGATAGCAGTATCGATTTCGATGGGCTTACCAGGTTAACGGAAGTGTATCTTCACGCAGGAGTGCAGGGATTGTTTGCCAATTGCCAGTCCAGTGAAATGTATGAGCTTAGCGATGATGAGAAGTTACAGGTCGTTAACCATGTGATGAAAATTACCGGCAGAAGTGTTCCGGTTGTAGCGGTTGGTAATTTCGGTAAGACTATTACCGCACAAGCGGCTTTTATGAACAGGATTTACGAAACCGGTGCGGAGGCGGTTATCATAGTTACCAGCCTTATCGCTAAAGCAAATGAAGAACCGCACATCTTCGAAGAAAGAATATTTCAATTGTTTGATTTAACTGAAAAAATACCATTAGGATTTTATGAATGCCCGGAACCCTACAAAAGATTATTAACTCCAAAACAACTGGAAAAATTCGTTGCAACCGGCAGAGTAATTTATCATAAAGACACGTGCCTTGATATAGCGCTAGTCCGGGAAAAACTGAAGGCAACGCATGCCTGGCCCTCTTTCGGCTTATATGATGCGTATGCAGTAAACGCTGTTGATTCTTTAAAAGCAGGCGCAGCAGGCCTTTCCTGCATACAGGGCAATTTTTTCCCGGAATTGATTGTATGGTTATGTGAACACTACGATGATATCGCGAACAAAGAAGAGGTAAATAAAGTTCAGGAATTTCTAAGGGAAAATATGGAAGTTGTTCATACTTCTTACCCGATGGCGGCT
>JALZAJ010000582.1 GCA_030948465.1 Bacteroidota bacterium | reverse complement strand
CGTAGCTAAAAACATTAAAAAAGTTCTCCAAAAATAGTATTCTTAAAAAAGTTACAGAACATTTGTGAATGAATGTTTATCGATACTTTTCTCAGTTATTATCTTAAAAGAATTACTTCTGGTGGCTTTTTGAGAAATCAATATGATTAGCAAAAGAATAATATCAAATAAAGAAATGAAACCATGAACCGTTCCCCCTCTATTCTCATAATGAAAGAACATTAATAACTCAATCCATAACCAAACTTATATAAGGGATCTTGTGAGTCATAGGGAACATCTGTTTTTTGATTGCGAACTGCTTCCATCGATGACGGTAATTCGATGGGCAAATGACCACCAGGCCTGCTTTTACCGAATATGATATCGAGCACCGCCGCATCACTTGCGCCAAAGTCTGCAAGAAGGCCTTTTGCTTTCGCACTTATTTCTGAAATAACCGCAGGCCGGTCAAGGTAAATATCAACAACCGTGGGCATAGCATCCAATAATTGCAAAATACTATCCTTTTGTGCACCTTTAAAATCAAGATCTCCATGGTGGAACATTTTTGCCATTGGAATATTGCTTTCAACCGGATACCAGGGCGTGTTCAACCTTAAAATAGCTATATCAGCAACTTCAGGTTTATCCACAACCGTTCCATACTGCGCGGCAATTTTTGCATCAACATTTCTTACATAAATTTTTATGCCTTCTTTAAGTGGCAATGTTTTATGATCCTGCCCCGGAAATCGGTCGTTTTTCAATAAAGTAATTGCGCGGCGCTGCGACGCATCGGCTGCCTTTACAAACTCCGGCTTACCAACAATTGAGGCAGCTTTTTCTGCATCGATGTACGGATCATCAAACAATCCCAATTCAAATTTCTGACGCAATAATCTTCTTACCGATGAATCAATTCTTGCCGTACGTATCTTTCCATCTTTTACTAATTGTACCACAACTTCAGGAATATTTTCGCCGCCAAACTGATCAACGCCTGCGTCAATAATTTTTTGTACTCGTTCCGCTTCGCTTAAGTTTTCGACACCCCATGCACGGGCCGGCCAAACAATATCACCCAGATGTGCATCAGTAACTAATCCCCAGTCTGTGCACACAACACCATTAAAATGATATTTATTCCGAAGCAGGCCGGTAATAATTTCTTTGTTATAGGAGAAGCCAACATGCTCATGACCGGCGTCCATCGGCACGCCATAATAAGGCATGATGGCCGCAGTGTGCGCAGCAAACGCTGCTTCAAAAGGAATGAGATGATAATTGAAATTATTGCCGGGATAAACCTGCCCTTTTTGAAAAGGAAAATGCGGATCGAGTCCTTCAAACTGCGGGCCGCCACCCGGAAAATGTTTTGTCATCGTTGCCACACTTTTTGGTCCAAGCTTTTCTCCCTGAAAACCGAATATGTAAGCTTTGGCCATCCTTGCGGAAAGATTTGCATCCTCGCCAAAAGTTCCTGCAATCCTTGGCCAGCGTGGCTCTGTAGTCAAGTCAACCTGGGGATGCAACGATTCACGAATACCTACAGCGATGTATTCCTGCCGGGCTATATCGGCAAACTGATGCGTTACATTGTCATCACCGATCGCTGCTAAACCCAGCGGTTCGCACCACTGTGAAAACGTGGCAGCGGTCATCGCAAATATATTATTGCTGAAATGATTTCTTGGATCGGACGCGATAGTGACCGGAATACCTAACCGCGTTGAATCTTCTACATATTTCTGCATGCTGTTGTACCACTTCGCCAATGCATCAATCGAAGGAACTGCCCACAAATTAAAATGATTCATCTTTTTTTCATTCACCAGTTTTAATGCATTTGGCGCAAATGCAAACATTCCTTTGCCGGGCTTATCGTCAATGCTGCCGTCATCATTTATTCTTGCACCATTAATAAACATCATTCCCGCTTTTTCTTCAATATTCATCTGCGAAAGCAGGTCGTTTATTCTTGCATCAATGCTTTGGCGATTGTCTTCATACACATCGAGCTTTCCATTTTTATTCAGGTCGCGAAACTTGTATTCATTAACGGTAATGAGATGAGATGAATTTTTTTGCACTTCTTCGGAAATAGTATTTTCTTCCGGTGTTTTATAGAAGGCGATGCAGATAGCCGAACTAAGTATCACAATCAGTATCGCAATTGATCTTGCATTAAATTTTGTATTTAATTTTTCCATAGTATTTTTTTAAAAAAGGGATCATAAAACAAGCTTTTATAAAGATAAAATTACTTTAGTAAAAGATGAAGGCCGCTAACCAGACCGGTTACAATTTTATTGGCTTATTGCCTCGCCCACAGCTATTTTAAATTGATACTTTTACAGTCGATACCTTCACACTTAAATAAAAACTATGGCGAACATAAAATAAATGATATCTTTTATCGGAAAAAATCTTCAAATAACATTGGTTCGCAGGTATATTTTCTTACCTTTTATCCTCTTCATTTTTTTATGATTGATTTTAGATCTTCATCAACTACGCAATTTAAAGAAAGCCCCGGTCATCCATTAGCTCAACAAACAGCAGACAGTGCTACAATATATTAACTAAACTAATATTCGATATTACTTAGCTTATACGCTACCTTACTAAAGTTGTGATAGATATGATGCCCCTTTTAAAGAAAAACGACTTTCTCTTTATTTTATATAATAATTTTCTCGTAATACTATAAATCCATCCAGGCGCCTCAATAGCAACATTAATCCTATGAGCAAAGCAAATAAAAACAACCCCAAAATACTTTCAGAGAACCTTTTCCCGGTAGTGGGCATCGGTGCTTCGGCCGGCGGCCTGGAGGCCTTTAAAAGATTGATAAAAGCAATACCCGAAAAAACCGGGATGGCCTATATATTAGTGCAGCATTTACATCCGGATCATAGCAGTGCTTTGCCGGAGATACTGCAAAGAGAAACGGGAATGCAGGTAAATGAAATAAGTGATAATGTGAAGGTAAAGCCGGATGAGGTGTATATTATTCCCGCAAATAAAATGCTCGTTGCTACTGACGGTGTGCTGCAACTAAGCCCGAGGCCTTCGAAAGATCATAAAAATATGCCTATTGATATTTTCTTTTCTTCGCTGGCAGAAGTACACCAGAGCCATGCGATTGGCATTGTATTATCCGGCAATGGCATCGATGGTACCTTGGGATTGAAAAATATAAAAGACCAGGGAGGAATAACTTTTGCGCAAGACCTGGATACGGCTGCTTTCGAAGCCATGCCTCGCAGCGCTATTGAAGCGGAGGTAGTAGATTTTATACTGGCTCCGGAAGAAATGCCCGGGCAATTGATTAGTATGCAACGTGCCATTAATGGTATTCCATTAAATGAAGCTTCTGCACCCGGCCAGTTAACTGAAGGTGAAAGTTTTAAACAAATACTCAATCTTCTTCGCATCCATAAATACATTGATTTTTCTTATTATAAACAAACAACCATTCAAAGGCGTATTCTGCGCCGCCTTGCTATTCTAAAGAAAGAAACTATTGCTGATTACCTGGAGTACCTTACGCAAAACAAGCAGGAACCGGATATTCTATTTCAGGATCTGTTGATACCGGTAACCTCTTTTTTTCGCGATCCCAAAATTTTTGAAAATTTATGCGAAACAATACTTCCTGAACTTATCAAAAATATCCCGATAGCTATCGGGACGGTTAATCCTTTACGTATTTGGATAGCCGGCTGCTCCACCGGTGAAGAAGCCTATTCCATGGCGATGTGCCTGCATGAATACCTAAGCGATAAAATCGTGACTATCAAAATACAGATATTCGCAACCGATGTTTCAGAAAAATCAATTGCAAAAGCAAGGTCGGGTATCTATAATAAAAGGGAAGTTGAAGGGGTTTCAAACTTAAGGCTTCAACAATTCTTTATAAAAACAAATGAACATTATGCATTGAAAAAAAAGATACGGGATATGTGTGTGTTTGCGACACATAATTTTTTAAAGGATCCCCCGTTTGCAAAAATTGACCTCATCAGTTGCCGCAATGTTCTTATTTATATGGAACCGTTTTTACAAAAAAAAGCGATGAACACTTTTCACTATGCTCTCAATGAGAAAGGTTATTTGTTACTTGGAAAATCAGAAACTACCGGTGGCTCTGCGGAACTTTTTTTGCCCGTGGGTAAGCAGGAAAAGTTATACTTAAAAAAAGACCTTCCCGGGAGATTCATGAATATAGCATCTGAGAGACGTGAAGAAACGCTGAAAAATGAAGACTATGCATTGCGAAGCAGCCAGAGAAGAAAAGATGATTTTCAAAAAGAGGCGGATGATATTTTATTATCAAAATATACTCCCGCGGGTGTAATAGTAAATGACCAGTTGGACATTGTACAATTCCGGGGATACACTGGTGATTTCCTGGAACCTTCACCCGGTAAGGCAAGTTTGAATGTGCTGAAGATGGCCCGGGATGGCTTGTCCTTTGAGCTTCGCAGTGCCTTGCAAAAATCAAAAAAGACCAAAGAGGCTTTTAGCAAAGAGGGCATACCCATTGATAATGGAAAAAGGTTAGTTACCATAGAGGTAATACCCCTGAATGACGCTATTGATAAACATTTCCTGGTTCTTTTTAAAGTCGCTGCCCCCGTGGCTATAACAGAAGCCACGGCAAGCAAAGATTTGAAAAAGTCTGCGGATTCAAAAAATAGTGAGGAAAATATTCGCATTAAAAGTTTGGAAAAAGACCTCGTTCATGCCCGCGAGGACATGCGAAGCATTACTGAGGACCAGGAGGCCGCCAATGAAGAATTGCAAAGTGCCAATGAAGAATTGCTGAGTGGCAGCGAAGAGTTGCAGAGCCTGAATGAAGAACTGGAAACAAGTAAAGAAGAACTGCAAAGTACCAATGAAGAGTTGATCACTGTAAACCAGGAATTGTTTGACCGCAATGAACAATATAATGAGGCCAGGATTTATTCAGAAGCTATTGTTTCCACCATACACGAGCCGCTGCTGGTTATTAGCAAAGACTTCCGTATAAAAAGTGCGAATCAATCTTTTTACAAAAACTTTTCAATAACAGAGGAGGAAACCATTGGGAAAAATTTATTTGAACTGCAGAATAATGGATGGAATATTCCCGGGTTGGAAAGCCAGCTTTTAAAAATAAAAAACGAGAATGAAAAGTTCCTTGAATGGGAAACTACTTATACTTTTCCTAAAGCAGGAAAGCGAACTATTTGTTTTAATGCGCAGCCTGTGCAAAAAGAAAATGGTGAGGACTTAGTGTTGATGGCTATGGCAGATATTACGGCAGAAAAGGAAGCTGAAAAAAAATTGGCTGAAAGCGAAGCTCGTTTTCGTACCCTGGTGGAAAAGGCGACTTCCCCTATTTGTATTTTGAAAGGAGAAAATATGATATTAGAAGTGGCGAATGAACCGGTGTTTAAAGTTTGGGGTGTTGGAAAAGAAGCCTTGGGCAAACCCGTTTTAGAAATCATACCTGAAATGAAAGGCCAGCCTTTTATGGGATGGCTGCAGGAGGTTTATAAAAAAGGCATCACGCATTATGGCAACGAAGAGCCTGCTTATTTTAGCCGGGCGAACGGAGAAAAAGAAACCATTTATTTCAACTTCGTTTACCAACCCTATCGTGAAGTTGATGGAACTATTTCCGGTGTGATGGTTTTGGCTACTGATGTTACAGAGCAAGTTGTTGCCCGAAAAAAAGTTGAAGAAAGCGAAGCCCGTTTTCGCCAGATGTCTGAACTGATGCCGTCTAAAATAACCAGTGCGGACCCGGAAGGCAACGTAACTTATTACAATAAAAAATGGCTGGAATATACGGGGAAAAGTTTTCAAGAATTAAAAGATTTGGGATACTATACAATTATACATCCTGATGAGCTGGAAGAATTTAAAAAGCGCTTTAGGTTAGCCTCAGAAACCGGAACGGATTTAGAAATGGAAATGCGGTTCCTCAATAGGGAAGGGGAATACAAATGGCATTTAAATCGTGCATCGCCGGTGAGAGATGACAGGAGGGAAATAAAAATGTGGATAGGCGCTACAACAGACATACATGATCAAAAAACAAAAGAACAGGTAAAAGATGAATTTATAAGTATTGCCAGCCATGAATTAAAAACTCCCCTTACCACCGCTAAAGCCTATATACAACTGTTGCACGCAAGTATGGTAAAATCGAACTATAAAGATTTGCTCTTTGCAGAAAAGGCAGAGCTTGCCATTGACAGGCTCAATAGTCTTGTTGCAGAATTGCTGGATGTAAGTAAAATGCAAAATGGAAAACTCAACCTGCACATTACGGCTTTTAATTTTAATGACATGCTTTCTGACGCGATTCAGGATGTGCAGTTAACGGCGCACCATCATCAAATAATAAAAACAGGAGAAATAGGACATGATGTTTCTGCTGATAAAGAAAGATTGAAGCAGGTAATTATAAACCTGTTGACCAATGCGATCAAGTACTCACCAAAGGCCAATAAAATATTCGTAAATGTGACCCAGAAGGATGGCCAGGCAATCGTTTCGGTAAAAGATACCGGCATTGGCATACGCAAAGCAAATTTGGGAAAAATATTTAACCGGTACTACCGGGAAGAAGAAAGGGCCCATCATTTCCAGGGCCTGGGCATCGGGTTATCTATCGCCTACGACATTATTCAGCGCCATAATGGAAAACTATGGGTAGAAAGCGAGGCGGGCAAAGGAAGTACATTTTATTTTACGGTTCCAATATAATTTATGAAAAAATGTATCTTAATATTTGACGACGATCCCGAGATTTCGTTAGTATGTAAAATAATTTTAGAACAGCAAAATTATAGTGTGGAAACCCGGATATATTGCGATGATGTTATTGATGATATCAGCAAGGTAAAGCCCGATTTAATTTTAATGGATTTGTGGATTCCGGAAATAGGTGGCGAAAATGCCATCAACCTGGTTAAGCAGAATGAAAATACCCGCAACATACCTATCATTCTTTTTTCAGCAAATGTAGAACTGGAAGAAGTATGCAACAGGATAGGAGCCAATGGATTTTTAAAGAAGCCATTTGCGATTAAAGAGTTAGAGAGTATCGTTGAAAGTACTATTTCGCAATAAGATGATGTTGAGTTATTTCCTTACACCTGTTGCACTCCAGGCACCGCAGGTCAGACCGTTTCCAGCGTGCAGTAAACAAATTATCAAAAGATAAATGAGTTGCTTAAAATGAAGCTTCAACCGATTCAATATTTAAAGTAATAATTTTACAGTCCGGTTTTCGCACATAAATTAATTGCAATTTTATGGCTGAACATAAAGTAAAAAATATTTTCTATAAAGGAGCTATTCCCGCCTCTTTTATTGCCGAAAGCATTGATAAGCACAAGACACAAACAAGCATCGGCGCCCACAGTATTTTTTTAGGACAGGTGCGTGCAGATGAAAAGGATGCAAAGAAAGTTTCTGCTATTGAATATACCTCCTATGAGAAAATGGCTTTGGAAAAAATGCACAGCATACGGCAGGAAATTTTTGAAAAATATCCGCTCACTTGTATGCATGTGCATCATAGCCTGGGTACGGTAGAAGCGGGCGAAATTTGCATTTTTGTTTTCACTTCATCTGCCCATCGAAAAGCGGCTATAGATGCCTGTGAGGAAACCGTAGAAAGAATAAAAAAGGAATTGCCGATATGGGGTAAAGAATTTTTTGAAGATGAAACGCATCAATGGAAAGTAAACAGGTAGTTAATAAGACAAAATTGAAGATGATTAAAGTCCAAGAAGCAGAAAAAATTATCCTGGAACAATCAAAAAATTACGGAGTCGAAATAATTTCTTTTGATAGCTGTTTGGGAAGAGTGCTTGCTGAAGACATTCGTGCGGACAGGGATTTCCCTCCATTCAACAGGGTTACTATGGATGGAATTGCTATAAGATACGAGGCATTTAAAGAAGGAAACCGTGCATTCAAAATTAAAGGCATCCAATCCGCCGGAGAAAAATCAATTGATATAAATAGAGATGACGAATGCATTGAAATAATGACGGGCGCTGTATTACCATCCACGACAAATACTATAATTCGTTATGAAGACACTGAAATAAAAAATGGAATTGCCACCATTACAACCGAACAAGTTGAATGTAACCAGAACATTCATTTCAAGGGAAAGGATAAAAAGGAAAATGAAATTTTAGTTGAAGCTAACCAGTTGATTACACCGACTGTTATTACGATTGCTGCAACTGTTGGAAAAACGAATTTGCTTGTAAAAAAATTACCAAAAATTATAATTGTGTCGACTGGTGATGAATTGGTAGAAATAAACGAAACCCCCACTCCATTCCAGATAAGGCGTTCTAATGATTATACACTTCAGGCATCGTTAAAGCAATATGCTTTGCCGGCAGACCTGCAGCATCTGCCCGATGACCAGGATATTATTGAGAAACAGCTCAGTCGATATATTGACGAATATGATGTAATAATATTAAGTGGTGGTATATCAATGGGAAAATTTGATTATGTGCCGCCGGCTCTGGAGAAGCTGCAGATAAAAAAATTATTTCATAAAGTGCAGCAGCGCCCCGGAAAACCATTTTGGTTTGGTAAGCATGAAAGTGGTAAACTGGTATTTGCCTTACCTGGCAATCCCGTTTCAACATTTGTATGTTTTCAACGTTATTTTTTACCGTGGTTAAAAAAATCTTTGGAGGTTGAAATGACTAATGCGTATGCTATCTTAAATGAAGATTTTACATTTAAGCCTTCCTTACAATATTTCTTACAGGTGAAATTATTCATTAATGAAAAGGGAGAGCTATCCGCCACACCAGTGGAAGGAAATGGTTCAGGGGATTTTGCGAATTTGCTGCAGACAGATGCTTTTATGGAATTACCTTTGGAAAGAAATAATTTTAAGAAAGGTGAAGTATTCAGGATATGGACTTTCAAAAATTTGACGTAAGAAAGTATGAATGATTTTTCACACATTGATAATACCGGTAATCCTGTAATGGTTGATGTAGGCGCAAAGAAAATTTCACATCGTACAGCAACTGCGGAAAGCATTGTGTTATTACCCAAAGAGGTTTTAAATAAATTAATGAATGGCGATATACAAACCAAAAAAGGAGCGGTGTTTCAAACGGCTATTATTGCAGGAATTATGGCTGCAAAAAAAACAGGTGAGCTGATACCACTCTGCCATCCTTTAGGCCTGGAAAATTGTGCGATTGATATAATAGTGAATAAAGAAAATGAAGTAGTGATTACATGCACAGCTACGATTGAATCAAAAACCGGGGTGGAAATGGAAGCATTAGTTGGTGCTACGATAGCAGCACTAACGGTCTATGATATGTGCAAGGCATTAAGCCATGATATAATCATTAAAGAAACTAAACTTATAAAAAAGACAGGTGGCAAAAAAGATTTTGAAAGAAAATAAAAGAAAGGTGTAAAATAGTTGGCACGACTTTTCCCAAAGGGATCTTCTGGATTGGCCGTGGATTAAATAAAAATACTCAAGGGCTTTAGCAGAAAGAAAGTATAAATATTGTGATTTTCGAAAGAATTTGGCTAAAGCCGATCTGAACACCTTGAATGATCCACGACCTAAAGGTCGTGGCAATTAAAAAATAATTTTAGAATTTACAGAAATGAAGAGAGAATACTCTAAAATAAACGGGCTCGTATTGGCAGGTGGCAAAAGTAAAAGAATGGGGCGTGACAAGAGTTCTATTAAATGGCATGGCAAAGAACAGCAATACTATGTGGCTGATCTATTGAAGCCATTGTGTAATAAAGTTTATATATCACATCGCCAGGGACAGGAGCCGGATACGAACAAAAATTACAAAACGCTCACGGATACTTATAGCGGCATCGGACCTTATGGTGCTATACTTTCAGCATTCCGGTTTCAGCCTGATGCTGCGTGGCTCGTAGTTGCGTGCGACTTGCCTTTACTTGATAGCGACACACTAAAATATCTTTTGGCAAACAGGGACATGAATGCAATGGCAACAACATTTCAAAGCCCTTTTGATGGATTACCCGAACCGCTGATTACCATCTGGGAACCTAAAAGTCATGATGTGCTGCTTTCTTTTTTATCTAACGGTTATACGTGTCCCAGGAAAGTTTTGATAAAAAGCGAGGATGCTCACATACTTCAACCGCCGGATGAAAATGCCTTAATGAATGTAAACACTCCGGAAGATTTTCAGAAAGCTGAAAAAATCATGATGCAAAACAATGAATGGCACCATGCAGGATGAATGGTTACGATATAGTTGCCAGCTCACCTTGCCCGGCTTCGGAAAGGAAGGCCAGCAAAAATTGCAACAGTCAAAGGTTTTAATTGTCGGCGCAGGTGGCCTTGGGTGCCCTGCTGCTCAATATCTTGCTGCCTCCGGTGCAGGCACCATTGGCATTGCAGACTTTGATACCATTTCAATCAGTAATCTTCACAGGCAAATTTTATATACACCTGCTGAAGTAGGATTACTAAAAGCAGAGACTGCATGTAAGAAATTACGGCTTCAAAATCCGGGTATAATATTACTTCCAATCATTGAAAAAATAACGTCAGAAAATGTGATGAAGGTTATTAATGATTACGACATTGTTGTAGATGGCACCGATAATTTTGAAACAAAATATTTACTGAATGATGCCTGCGTATTATCCCACAAGCCTTTGGTATATGCGGCAATCTACCAATACGAAGGCCAGGTCTCGCTTTTGAATGTGCTGAACAACGATGGCACCTATTCACCTAACTACAGGGATTTATTTCCTGGTGTAAATGCTTCACAAATTCCATCATGTGCAGAAGGTGGCGTGATTCCTACGATTGCCGGAATAACGGGTTGTGTGCAGGCAAATGAAGTAATTAAATGGGTGACGGGAAATGACGATTTACTGGCGGGAAAAATATTTATTATTGATGCCAAATCTTTGCAAAGCCGTATAATTAAAACAGGCAAAACTAGTAAAAACGTAGTCACTGATTTACCTCAGACTGAAATTGTAAATAATATATCCGTTGAAAATTTGAAGAAAGATATTGATAGAAAGATATATGAATTGATCGATGTAAGAAGTGAAGAGGAAAGGGCGATATTTAATATCGGAGGGAGGCACATTCCGCTGGCTGAAATAGAGAAAATACTTCCTTCCATTAACATGACTAAACGCATTGTGTTTTATTGTGAAACAGGCCGGCGAAGTGAAGAAGCAACAAAGACTGCAGGTAAAATTTTTAAAGAAAATCTATTTTATTCTCTCAAAGGAGGATTGAAAGCATGGAAAGAGAAATCGGGAACCGAAGCCACCTAATTTTTATCCACCACTCACCGGTGGAATTACTGCTACTTCATCTTTCTCTTTAATAAGAAAATCATCAGCAGCATATTCATTATTCACGGCAATCATATAAGAGCCAAGTTCTTTCAAGGCTGGCTTGTCGGCTTCCATCAAAGATTTAAGATTAGCCACTGTAAGCTTTTTGGCATCGCTGGATTCAACTTCAACTAATGTTTCGCCAAATATTTCCTGTGCAATGCCAAACATAATTACATTTATGATCATACTATTTATTATAGAATTTTCATTAAAAATATTTGAAAGTTTCTGCAATTCTCCCTGAGCATATTAGCTTCCTGTTTTCCATCTTCCCGCTGAAGCGACTGTAAAACCAAGAAGGTTTGGAAACTTTTAATTTAAAAAGTCTCTAACAAAAATCTTCTTGGTTTGCAGCTCAAGTTAAACCCCCAATCGTACTATCGGTACCGAGAATATTTCTATCCAGGTCCAAGTTTTAAAACAAGTGTATATGTTTACTTAACACTTCAAAGCCTGCAAAAAATACCAGCGCTGCAGTAACCCGTCTTATGATTACAGGCTTGAATTTTGAAGCCCCCATTCTTGATCCTAATTGTCCTCCGATAAAAACAGCCAGGCAAAGAAAAATAATTCTTGTGTAATTTATTTCTTCAGGAAGGGTGCTAAGTTGTCCTGCAATTCCTGAAATTGAATTTACTAAAATAAAAACACTCGCCGTAGCAGCGATTTTTTTAGGCGTATCCCACTTCAGAAGGTTGAGTAAAGGAGATAAAAATATACCACCTCCTATTCCTACCATACCTGATAAAAATCCAATTGCGCCACCAAGTAGTCCATCTTTTACATAGTGATATTTACCAGGAGGTTTTGTATTTTCTAAATCGGCAGGTTTTGTTTTTATCCAAAGCAATACCCCGGCGACTACAAGACTGCAACCAAGAATAATAAAAAAAGTATCCTGGCTTATTTTCATTCTTGCGCCGACAAAAGCAAGCGGAACGCTTAGAACTGCAACAGGAATAATTTTTTTCCAATCGGTTTGCCCTTTGCGAATAAAAATTATCGTGCCACCTGTAACAACAATGATATTACACAGCAGCGCAACAAGCCGTATCTCTTTAAAGGGCAACGCATAAACCGCAAGAATAGCCAAATAACTGGAGCCTCCGCCAAAGCCCACTGAGGCATAAGTAAATGCAATTATCAAAAAGAAAAATGCAATTTCCCAATGTTCCATTTGATCAATTATTATTTAACCTTTTTAGATTTTCAAAATCGTCTTTTGTGTCAATATCAATATCTCCTAACGGGAAAGGTACTGTAACTGTTACGTCCATATTTTGAGAAATTATTTTCTTCGCACCTGCATGTCCTTTTAATTCCGTCAAGGGCTGAAAAAAAGTTTTATGAAAAAGAACAGGCGTTCCAATAATATCTTTATAAGCACAGGCAACTATTGGCTTTTTTGTCGTTTCATACTTTTTAATTATTTCCATAATTATTGTTGAAGATAAAAATGGCTGATCGCAAACTACAATAACGACAGCCTCTGCAGGCGCATTTTTATTTAATAAAACTGTGAAACCGCTTCGTATAGAAGACGACATGCCTTCTTCCCAATCTTTGTTATAAATAATTTGAACAGGAAAATTTTCTATTTCTTTTTTCACTGCATCATAATTTGACCCTAACACAACAATCACTTCCGGTGTTACTTTAATAGCTTCTGAAAC